>JAISQQ010000273.1 GCA_031274075.1 Accumulibacter sp. | reverse complement strand
CCGAAAATCATGCCCGTCGAACACTACGAAAACTTCCCAGTAGCCTCGTTCCTCCTGCCCCGGCGGATGCGCCGTCCGATCGAGGCGATCTACCGCTTCGCGCGCGGCGCCGACGACATCGCCGACGAGGGCGACGCGAGCGACGCGGAACGGCTGCGGGGACTCGCCGCCTACGCCGTCGAACTCGATTACATCGAACGCGGCCAGGCCCCGGAGTCCGCTCCGTTCGCCGAACTCGCGTCGGTCGTCGCCGCGTGGAAGCTGCCGGTTCAACTCTTCCGCGACCTGCTCGACGCCTTCTCCCAGGACGTGGTGAAGAAGCGCTACGCCGATTTCCCCGAGCTCATGGACTACTGCCGCCGTTCGGCCAATCCGGTCGGACGCCTGGTGCTGCACGTCTTCGACCGCGCCGGCGAAGATAATCTGCGCCGCTCCGACGCGATCTGCTCGGCGCTGCAACAGATCAACTTCTGGCAGGACGTCGCGCTCGATTGGGCCAAGGGGCGCGTCTATCTGCCGCAAGACGACCTGAGCCGCTTCGGCGTCGGCGAACAGGCGATCGCCGAGGGGCGCTGCACGCCGCAATGGATCGCGCTGCTCGATTTCCAGATCGAGCGCTCGCGGCGCCTGATCCTCTCCGGCGCGCCGCTGGCGCATGAATTGCCCGGCCGCCTCGGCTGGGAAATCCGCCTCACCGTGCAGGGCGGGCTGCGCATCCTCGAACGAATCCAGCGCGCGCGCGGCGACGTTTTCCGCCACCGCCCGGCGCTCGGCCCGGCGGATTGGCTGCGCATGGCCGGACGTTCGCTGATTATGTGAGAATACGACGCGGCGCGGCGCGGCCCCCGCGTTCGCCCTGTTCACCGAAAAGACTCCGCTCTGAAACTTCCCCTCCTGGGGGATAATCGCGCCTGGGAGAGGTGTGGCCTCCGCCATGCCGTTTCGTCCGGCGAGGCTGGACGTGGATTGGAACATGACGCCCGAAGAATATTGCCAGCAAAAAGCCGCGGCGAGCGGTTCGAGCTTCTATTACAGCTTTCTGTTCCTGCGGCCCGAGCGGCGGCGCGCGATCATGGCGCTGTACGCCTTCTGCCGCGAGGTCGACGACGTGGTCGACGAGTGCGACGACCCGCGCGCCGCCGCCGACGCGCTGGCCGGGTGGCGCGGCGAGATCGACGAACTCTACGCCGGCCGGCCCCGGCATCCGGTCGCGCGGGCGCTGCACGCCGTGCTGCCCCGCTTCCGGCTGCCGCGGGAACATCTGCTGGAAATCATCGACGGCATGGAAATGGACTTGCGGCAGACGCGCTATCCCGACTTCGAGGCGCTGTTGCCGTACTGCCATCGCGTGGCCGGCGTCGTCGGCCTGCTGGCCGCCGAAATCTTCGGCTACGCCGAGCCGCGGACGTCCGGCTACGCCCATGACCTGGGCATAGCCTTCCAGTTGACCAACATCATCCGCGACGTCGGCGAGGATGCCCGGCGCGGCCGCGTCTACCTGCCGATGGACGAGATGCGGCGCTTCGGCGTGCCCACCGCCGACCTCCGGGACGCCCGTCATTCGGAAAACTTCCGCCGCCTCATGGAATTCCAGATCGCGCGCGCCGAGGGCTATTACACGCAGGCGATGAGCCAGTTGCCGGAACTCGACCGCAAGCCGCAGCGGCCGGGCCTGATCATGGCCGCGATCTACCGCACTTTGCTCGGCGAGATCGGGCGCGGCGGCTGCCGCGTGCTCGACCGGCGCGCCTCGCTCACGCCGGCGCGCAAGCTGTGGCTCGCCGGGCGGACGTGGATCAGGGGATGAACGCCGCCGTCGCCATCGTCGGGGGCGGCTGGGCCGGCCTCGCCTGCGCCGTCGAACTGTCGGCGGCGGGGCTGCCGGTGCGCGTGTTCGAAGCGGCGAAGCAGCTTGGCGGACGCGCGCGCCGCGTGGAGATCGAAGGCCACGCGCTGGACAACGGCCAGCACCTGCTGACCGGCGCGTACCGTGAAACCTTGCGCCTGATGCGCCAATGCGGCGCCGACCCCGAACGCCTGCTGCGCCGCCTGCCGCTGGAACTCGCGTATCCCCGCCAGGGTTTCCGCCTGCGCCTGCCGCGCCTGCCCGCGCCGCTCCACCTGGTGGCGGGCCTGCTGGCGGCCAAGGGCTGCCCGCCGGGAGAGAAACGGGCCGCCGCCCGCTTCATCCGCGCCTTGCAGGCCCAGGGCTACCGCCTCGCGGACGGGCTTTCCGTCGCCGACTTGCTCGACCGCCATCGGCAGGGAGGAATTCTCCGCCGCCTGTTGTGGGAACCGCTGTGCCTGGCGGCGCTCAACACCGCCCCGGAACACGCCTCGGCGCAAATCTTCGCCAATGTCCTGCGCGACACGCTCGACGGAGCGCGGGAAAACAGCGACCTGCTGCTGCCGCGAGTCGACCTGGGCCGCGTCTTCCCCGACGCCGCGACCCGCTTCGTCACCGCCCACGGCGGGGAAATCCGCCTCTCCGCCCGCGTCGGGCACATCGAACAGCTCGCCATGAACGGCGAAAAATTCGCCCACGTGGTCATCGCCACCGCCCCGCAACACGCCGCCGGGCTGCTACGGGAAAACGCGCCAACCCGCGGCCTCGCCGCGCTGCTGGACGGCTACCATTACGAGCCGATCGGCACGGTCTATCTCGCCTACCCGGAGGGCCTGGACAGGCTCCGCCTGCCCCTGCCCCTGCTCGGCCTGAGCGGCCCGCTCGGGCAATGGGCGTTCGACCGCGGCCAGCCCGGCGACGCCAGCGGCATCGTGGCCTGCGTCCTCAGCGCCCGCGGCGCCTGGGACGAACAAGGCGACGACGCGCTCGCCGCCGCGCTGCACGGCGAACTGCAAGAAACGCTCGCCCGCGCGCTGCCCGACCCCGACTGGCATCGCGTCCTCCGCGAACGCCGCGCCACCTTCTCATGCCGCCCCAGCCTCCCGCGCCCGCCAGCGAAAACCGCCCTGCCGGGCGTGTGGCTGGCGGGCGACTACGTCTATGCCGACTACCCGGCCACGCTCGAAAGCGCCGTGCGCAGCGGCTGCGGCGTCGCGCGGGAGATTCTGAACGCGCGATGAGCGGGTGGCCGCGTTCAACGCGGAACGCGCATGCGCATGGCCTGGGCGCGCGGAAATGGCGGCGCTTACCGGGCGCTTCGCGCCCGCAAGAATTACTGATCCCTGATCCCCTGACCCGTAGGGCGGGAAAGCGCAGCGCCTCCCGCCGGTCG
>JAISQQ010000267.1 GCA_031274075.1 Accumulibacter sp. | reverse complement strand
CGCTGGACAATATCTGGACGACAGAAGTGTTGCGCGGCACAGAATTCCCCGTCAACAACGATTACGAGGCTATTCATAAAAGCAGAATCACTTCCCTGGGTTCGCCGCGCTGCCCGCCTCCGTAAACAGCCCGCATAAAAACAGCGTCGTCGCCAGCGTTTCCAGCAGTTCCTCGAAAAGCTGCATGCCGATGTCGTCGTAGCGAATATCCATCGCCAACGCCGTCAGGCCGCAGGCGATGGCCGGCCAGAACCAGCGCCACGCGGCGCGGCTGGCCCGCTGGCGCAAAAGATGAAGCAGCCCCACGCCCGCCAGCGCGTAGAACGCCAGCAAGGCATGCACCCAGGGACGCGCGGCGGGCGCGGCGTCGAAGAGGGTGAAGAAGAGAAAATCCTGCGCCTGCTCATGAAACATGAAGCGCTCGTCCAGCGCCGCCAGCAGCAGGCAAAGCGCCAGGACGCTCCAGAACGCGACAGCGCGAAAGGAAACCTCCGGAACCCGAAGCGCCGCCAGTTGCGCGCGCACGCCGCATACGCAGGCGCAAGCGACCAACAACGCCGCCTGCTGCCAAGCCAGCGGCGCGTCTTCCGTGGCAAACGCGAAAATCAGGTCGGGATACCAGGCAAGGCCAATGCCCAAGGCAAGCGCGAGATTGAGGCCAAGGACGACAAACGGGAAAACAGGGCGCGGTGTGGGCGCGCGGAATGCGGGCCGGAATGCAGGCATGAGGCGGACAGGTTCGGGGACGATTCCGGACAGCTTATGCTCACGCGGCGACAAGCGCAAAAATCCCGTTCATGGTGAAGACTCCAAGCTACGGGCCAGCGCGCGCACCGGCCGATTCATGGAGAGGGTGCGACGGTCCCTGGGAGCGCGGGGCGCCAGCCCCCGCAAACCAAGATGAAGCTCGTGTCCTCGGGTGCGGTGGCCCCTGGGAGCGCGGGGCACCAGCCCCGCTTTTGGCCCGCGCCATGACACCGCCGCTGTTGCGGGGCTGGTGCCCCGCGCTCCCAGGGAAATCGCCACGACGCAAACGGCGCCACACGGCGCGATGGCCCTGCATCGATCCGCGATCGATCCGCGATCAATCTGGAAAACTTTTCTCGTTTGATTTAGACTCGCGCCAGCACCGTTTTTGACGCGGGGCAAAAAAGCAAATCTCCGGGTTTTGCCCGGACGGTCCGCGAGGGAGGCATGGCCAACATCAGTGTTTCGTCGGTCGAGCGTGGCTTGGTGATACTGGAGCTTCTGGTCGAGAACAGCGAGGGATTGCCGATCAGCGCGATCGCGCGTCGACTGTCCTTGCCCCTGAGCGCCACGCACCGCTTGCTGCAGGCCCTGATCGGCGCGGATTACGTCAAGCAGGAAACGGCGAGCGATCGTTACTTGCTGACCTTGAAGCTCGGCGCGATCGGTCTGCGCCAACTGGCCGGCATGACCCTGAACCAGGCGGCGCAGCCGATCCTCGACGACCTGGCCAGGAAGACCGGCGAGCTGGTGCGTATGGCGGTGGTGGAAGGCGATGAAATGACCTGGATGGCCGAGGCCCAGGGAGCCACCGCGACCATTCGCTACCATCCCCCGATCAGCGGCTGCCATGTGCCCCTGCACACCACCGGCATGGGCAAGGCATGGCTGGCCAGCATGCCCGAAAAGGAAGCCGTCGCCAAGGTCGTGGCGCGCGGTTTCGAGGCCGAGTTCCGGGGGCCGAACGCCATTCGCACCGTGGCGGAGCTGCGCCGCGAGATTCGCAGGACGCGGGCGATGGGGTTCGCGTTCAACGACCAGGAATCGGAATTGGGCTTGTCGGCGATCGCCATGCTGGTCAAGGACCGGAGCCGCGCGAACCGCGTCGTCGGCGCCGTTTCCATCGCCGGGCCGACGTTCCGGCTCGGCCGGGAGAAGCTGGTTTCCTTTGCCGAACCGCTGCACCAGGCCATCGGCCATCTCGAACAGATCTGGCCGATCGGCGCGCACGCGCCCGCCGGAAGGGCTTGACCGAGGAGAGACGATGCCGGCGAAAGAAGGAAAAATGAGGGAGATTCCGGCGCGCGTGAACGCGGCGAAAAACAAGATCCCGAGGATGTTCGCCGCCGGCGCGATCTGCAATTCGGCCATCTACCGGGTCGACGAGGTGCCGCCCTTGCCGTCCAAGGTGCTGGCGTCCGAGATGTGCCAGGTGGTCGATGGCATGTCGCTGTCGGCGGCCTACGCTTTCGTCCGGCTGGGCGGCAGCGCCCAGATCTGCGCGCGCGTCGGCGACGACGAAGTGGGCCGCTCGGCGCGGCGCACCCTGGCCGCCGAGGGAATCGACACCTCCGGCCTGCGCAACATGCCGGGAACCGTGACCTCGCAGTGCGCGGTGATCGTCGACCGGCGCGGCAACCGGCTGGTGGTGCCTTACCACGACAACCGCGTGGACAAGTCGCCGGACTGGCTGCCGCTCGGGGACATCGCGCGCGCGGATATCGTGCATTGCGACGCGCGCTGGGTCGAGGGGGCCGAGGCGGTCCTGCGCGCCGCCGGCGAGCGGGGGGTTCCGTGCATGATCGACGCCGACGTCGCGCCGCCGGAGGTGTTGCGGCGCCTCGTGCCGCTGGCGACCTACGCGGTGTTCTCCGACGCCGGGCTGCTGATTTACTCGGGCTGCGGCGATGTCGGGAGCGCGCTGATGAAAGTCGGCGCCGCGCACCGCGGCCACGTCGGCGCGAGTTGCGGCGCCGACGGCTATCATTGGTATGAGGACGGGCGGATTCGTCACGTGCGCGCGCCGCGGATCGACGTGGTGGATACCTTGTCCGCCGGCGACGTTTTTCACGGCGCGCTGGCGCTGGCGCTGATGGAAGGGCGCGGAACCGCCGACGCGGCCCGTTTCGCCTGCGCCGCGGCGTCGCTCAAATGCGCGCGTTTCGGCGGCAGGCTCGGCTGTCCGGAGCGCGCCGAGGTCGAGGCGGCCGTGGAAGCGACCTATGGGGCGAATCCCGCCGAGGATTGAAGCTCCGGCCGGCGCGCCGGAGAGAAAAGACGAGGGGAGTGGCGAAATGATTGAAAACGAAAAAGCAGCCGAGAAAGCCGACGAAAAAGCAGCCGGCGAAAAAACACTGTCCGCCTGGGTGAAGCGGCAAAACGCCGGGTTGTGGTTCGGGCTCTGTTTCCTGGCGTTTTCCGTCCTGTTCTTCCGCCTGTCCTTCGATTTGCCGTATCAGTCGAGGCTGGGCGCCGGGCCGGGAATGTATCCGCGCTGGCTTTCCGGCATCGCCATCGGCGTGGCGCTGCTCTACATCTGGCAGTCCTGCACCGTGCAGGTGTTCCGGGTCGGCGACAGTTTTCCCGGACGGCGGGCGCTCTACAACGTGGCGGAGATATTTTTCTCGTGCCTCGTTTTCCTCATGCTGCTCAACAGCGTCGGTTTCATCGTCGCCGGTTCGCTGCTGCTGTTCATCACCTTCGCGCGCCACTACCGCGTGTGGCTGGCCGTCGCCCTGTCGATCGGCATCACGCTGGTCTGCTACCTGGTCTTCAAGGTCTGTTTTTCCGTCCCGCTGCCGTGAGCGCCGCTATGAAACTCGTTTGGGGAGTCGCCGCATGGATTCGCTGATGGGCCTGTGGTCCGGTTTCGAGGTCGCCATGACCTGGCAGAACCTGTTGTACTGTCTCATCGGCGTGACCGTCGGACAGCTCGTCGGCGTGCTTCCGGGCATCGGCCCGACGACCGCGACGGCGCTGCTGATTCCGCTGACCTACGGGATGGCGCCGGTGTCGGCGATCATCATGCTGTCCGGCATCTACTACGGCGGCATGTACGGCGGGACGATCACCTCGGTGCTGATCAACACGCCCGGCGAGGCGGCCTCGGTGATCACCTGCCTGGACGGCCACGAAATGGCCAAGCAGGGACGGGCGGGCGTGGCGCTCGGGGTGGCCGCCATCGGCTCGTTCATCGGCGGCATCGCGTCGATTCTCGGCCTGGCGCTGATCGGGCCGCCGCTGGCCGAATTCGCCCTGCGCTTCGGGCCGACCGAGATGTTCTCGCTGATGCTGTTCGGCATGACCATGGTCGTCGGACTGATGGGCACGTCGATCGTGCGCGGGCTGGTGGCGATGTTCATCGGCCTGACCCTGTCGACCATCGGCATGGACCCGGTGTCCGGCATGCTGCGCTTTACCTTCGGCCAGCCCTTCCTGATCAGCGGCCTGGATCTGGTCACCATTTCCATGGGCTTGTTCGGGCTGTCGGAAATCTTCCTCGGCATGGAAAACCTGACCGCGGTCGGCAAGCCGGAAAAGCTCTCCAGCCTTTTTCCGAAGAAGGAGGAACTCAAATCGACCGGCGGCGCCATCGCGCGCGGAACCGGCCTGGGCTTCCTGATCGGCCTGATCCCCGGCACCAGTTCGGCGATTCCGGCGCTGATTTCCTACTCGCTGGAAAAAAGGCTGTCGAAGACGCCGGGCCGCTTCGGCAAGGGGGCGATCGAAGGCGTGGCCGGCCCGGAAACGGCGAACAATTCCTACTGCGGCGGCGCCATGATTCCGCTGCTCACCCTGGGAATCCCGAGTTCGCCGACCATCGCCATCCTGCTCGGCGCGTTCATCATGCACGGGCTGACGCCCGGACCGATCCTGTTTACACAGGATCCGACCTTCGTCTGGGGGGTCATCGCCAGCATGTTCATCGGCAATCTCCTGCTCGTCGTCATGAACCTGCCGCTGGCCGGATGGTGGGCGAAAATCGCCATGATTCCGGCCAAGCTGCTGTATCCGATCGTGCTGATCGTCTGCATCGTCGGCGCCTACACGGTATCGAACGACCTGTGGGACGTCGGCGTGATGCTGGTGTTCGGCGTGGTCGGCTACGTGATGAAGAAGATCGATATTCCGATGGCGCCGATCGTCCTGACCTACGTGCTCGGCACGATGATGGAGAAGGCTCTGCTGCAATCGGTGAAGATGAACAACGGCAGCCTGATCGGCCTGGTGCAAAGTCCGATTTCGCTGGCCATCCTGATTCTCGCGGCAATCGTGCTGGTCGGCAGCGTGCTCGCGGAAATCAAGAACAAGAAGGCGGCGATCGCCGGGGATGTGGATTGATCCGGCGGCGCGGCAATTTCGTGAAGTGCAGTGGCATCATCAACCAAGGAGGAAAGAGAAATGAAAAAGTTGAACATGTTGGCGGCGGTTTCGGTATTGGCCCTGTTGGCGGGAGGCGCCACGCAGGCGCTTGCGGCCTTCCCCGAGCGCGAGGTGACGATCGTCGTGCCCTTCAACCCCGGCGGAGCGTCCGACATGACCGCGCGGATCATCGCCAAGGGCATGGAGGCGGACCTCGGCAAGCCGGTGGTGGTGGTCAACAAGGCGGGCGGCTCGGGCGGCGTCGGCATGTCGCAGGTCGCGCGCGGCACGCCGGACGGCTATACCCTGAGCTACATCCCGGTCGAACTGGTCATGCACAAGGCGCTCAAGCTGTCCGACCTCGGGCCGGATTCCTTCGAGTTCATCGGCCAGACGACGATGGTGCCGGCGGCGCTGACCGTGTCCAGCGACGCGCCCTACGACACCGTCGCCGATTTCATCAAATACGCGAAGGCCAATCCGGGCAAGCTGCGGGTCGGCAATTCCGGCACCGGCTCGATCTGGCACATCGCCGCGTCGGCGCTCGAAGGCAACCAGGGCGTGACCTTCAACCATATCCCGTTCGAAGGCGCCGCGCCGGCGGTGACCGCGCTGATGGGCAAGCACATCGAGGCGGTGACGGTCAACTCCGGCGAGGTCAAGGCGGGCGTGGACGCCGGCAAGCTGAAGATCCTGGCGATCATGACGCCGGAACGCGATCCGGCCTTCCCGAAAGTGCCGACGCTGATCGAGAGCGGCATCAATCTCGAATTCGCCGGCTGGGGCGGTTTTGGCGCGCCGAAGGGAACGCCCAAGCCGGTTCTCGACCGGCTCGGCGCGGCGCTGCAAAAGGCCGCCAGCAGCGATGAGTTCAAGAACTTCATCGTCTCCAGGGGAATGATCGTCCGCTACCGGAACCCCGAAGACTGCCGCAAGTTCGTCGACGACCAGTACGTGTTTTTCAACGATCTCTTGTCGAAGATGGAACTCGGCAAGTAAGCTCGAAGCCACCGGGGAAGCGTCGAATGCGCTTCCCCGCCGGTCCCCTCCCGCCCGCGGAGGGGACGAATTTTCCTGGAAAACGGAGCCATGACTTCCACGATTTCACCCCCAGAACGTTTTGCCGCGGCGGTCGCCGCCCTGCCCCTGGTCGCCGTCCTGCGCGGCATTCGCCCGGAGGAAAGCGAAGGCATCGGCCGCGCCCTGTATGACGCGGGCTTTCGCCTGCTCGAAGTGCCGCTCAATTCGCCGGAGCCGTTCGCCAGCATCGCGCGGATGCGCAAGGCGCTGCCGGACGACGCCCTGGTGGGCGCAGGCACCGTGATGACTCCCGGGCAGGCCGCCCAGGTCGCGGAATGCGGCGGCGAAATGGTCTTCATGCCGCATGCCGACCTCGCCGTCGTGCGCGCGGCCAAGTCGCTCGGCCTGTCGTGCGTGCCGGGCGTGCTGACGCCGACCGAAGCCTTCGCCGCGCTGGCCGCCGGCGCCGACGGACTGAAGCTGTTTCCCGGCGAGATGATCCCGCCGAAGGTGGTCAAGGCGATTCGCGCCGTGTTGCCGAAAGACACCCTGCTGCTGCCGTTCGGCGGAATCACCGCCGAAACGCTGCGCCCCTACCTCGAAGCCGGCGCCGGCGGATTCGGCCTGGGTTCGGCGATCTACCAGCCGGGCCTGCGCGCGGACGAAGTGGCGCGGCGGGCACGGGCCTTTGTCGAGGCATGGAAGGTGGTGAATCAGAGGACAGAAGACTGAGGACAGAGGACTGTCAGTTTGCGAGCTTCTCTGGGAGCGCGGGGCACCAGCCCCGCAACAGCGGCGGCAGCGTCATGCCGCGGGTCAAAAGCGGGGCAGGCGGCCCGCGCTCCCGGAGGCGGCTCGGAGTGAGGTTTTCATGATGGACTTGTGCAAGATACCTGTGTTCCCGGAAAGAAGATCGCCAACAGCTTCTAAGAAGCTGTTTTTAAAAAATTGGTACAAGAAATGCTTGGATCCCAAAAACCTCAATTCGAGCACTGGGGGAAGGTAGGGCGGTTTCTCCGAAACCGCCGCCCCCCGGCGCGCTCGGAGATCGCGCCCTACCCTGGATGCCGCCCCCCGGCGCGCCCGGAGATCGCGCCCTATCCTGGATGCCGCCACCCGGCGCGCTCGGAGAGCGCGCCCTACTGGATGATCCATCTGCTTCTCAAATATCTTTCTAATTTCCAAAGCAGCTTCTAAGGAATAAGCGCCATGACCCATACCCGCCTTGAATCCGCGCTTGCCGCGTTTGACTCGCATTTTCCGGGCCGCCGCGCATGAACCGTTTTCTCTGGCCGCTGATCGGTTTCGCCGCGCTCGTCGTCCTGCTTGCCGTGGGCCTTCGGCTCAATCCGCGCGAGCTGCCGTCGCCGCTCGTCGGCCAACCGGCGCCTTCGTTCGTGCTACCCGCGCTACCCAAACCCGGCGTGGCCGAGCAAAGCTTCTCGCCCGAAGACATGCGGGGCAAGGTGTGGCTGCTCAACGTCTGGGCGACCTGGTGCGTTTCCTGCCGCCAGGAACATCCGATCCTGGTCGAGATCGCCAAAAGCGGGGCGGTAACGCTCATCGGGCTCAACTACAAGGAAGTACGCGGCGACGCCGCTTTCGACATGGACCAGATTTCCGCCGAAGCCGAAAAAGACCTGGGCGTGCAACGTGCCGATGCCTGGCTCAAGCGCCACGGCGACCCGTACGCGCTGTCGGCGCTCGATCTCGACGGGCGCGTCGGCATCGACTACGGCGTGTACGGCGTGCCGGAAAGCTATGTCATCGACAAGACCGGCGTGATCCGTCTCAAGCACGTCGGCCCGATCACCCCCGAGCTGTTCTCCGGCAAGATTCTGCCGCTCGCCGCGGAGTTGTCGAAATGATCCGGGGATCGGATGACAGAGGACAGTCTGCTTACCGGGCGTTGCGCGCCCGCAAATATGACTGTCCTCCGTTTTCCATCTTCCATCTTCCGGAATGTCTATACCAAGGTTCAGGCGATGAAATATGCCAATACTTGCCCCGAAGATGCTCTAATATCCTGATGAACGAACCTACTCTCCCAGGCCCGGTATGGAGAACGTCTCCCGTCTCCCGTCCCTGGCCGCCCGCCGCGCCATGAGTCTCCCGCCATCCAAGCGCCGCCGTTTCGCCAGTCCGCAAGCCTTCTATCCGCTGGCTGGACGGATGATTCCGTGGTTTTGGGCGCTGGCCGCGGTTTTCGGCGTCGCCGGCCTGGTCGTCGGTTTTTTCATCGCGCCGGCCGATGCGCGGCAGGGTGAAGGCTACCGCATCATCTTCCTGCACGTGCCGGCCTCGTGGATGTCGATGTTCGTCTATCTGGTGATGGCGTTCTGGGCCGGTCTCGGCCTGGTTTTCAACTCCCGCCTGCCGGGCACGATGGCCCGGGCGCTGGCGCCGACCGGAGCGCTGTTCGCCTTTCTCTCGCTGTGGACCGGCGCGCTGTGGGGCAAGCCGATGTGGGGAACATGGTGGGCATGGGACGCGCGCCTCACTTCCGAGCTGATCCTGTTTTTCCTCTACATCGGCTTCATCGCCCTGCAAGCGGCAATCGACGATCCGCGCCGCGCGGACAGGGCCGGAGCCATCCTGGCGCTGGTCGGCGTGGTCAATATCCCGATCATCTATTTTTCAGTGAAATGGTGGAATACCCTGCACCAGGGTACGTCGATCAGCCTGGGCAAATCAGCGCTGCCCGCAATCGTGCTCTGGGGCGTGCTGCTCTGCGCGCTGGCCTGCTGGATGTACGCCGTCGCCGTGTCCCTGACGCGCGCGCGCCGGATTATGCTCGAACGCGAGAAGGATGCGCCCTGGGTGCGGGAGGAATTGGATTTGCGTTGAGCGCCCAGGCCGAAT
>JAISQQ010000229.1 GCA_031274075.1 Accumulibacter sp. | reverse complement strand
CGGGAGGTCGAGCGCCGCCTGCAAGAAGCTCACCAGCAGGAAGGTGTCGCTCATCAGGCGCTTGAACACCGCGTCGATGCAGGGTTTCAGGATTTCGTGGGGCATAGGGGTCGGGGATCAGGAATCAGGGATCAGGGATCAGGGATCAGGTGGCAGGTGGCAGGTGGCAGGTGTCGGGGATTGTACCTGAGCGTTTTGTCTTCGATCTTCTGGAAAGGGAAAACGTCAGGGCGATCGCATGAATGCAAAAGTCATTACCAGAGGCGGTCGGGAATCAGGGAGTCGAGGACAGTTCACATTCCGCAGGCGGAGCCTTCGCAAAAACCTTGAAAACATACGGCGCTTCGCGCCAGAGCTTACGACCGGCGGATGGCATCCGCCTTGCTCGGGCTTGTCCTGTTTCAAGCAGGATGGCATTCCTGCGATCGTCCTGGGAAAAACATGGAAAGGGGACTGTTCGCCAGGAGGACGGAAGACGGTAGCGTCCGCGGCGGGTCGCCGCGAGCTTCGCTATTTCGCTGACGACGCTGCCGGCCGGGGTGTTTCCCGCGTCTGTTCAGCCCATGCCGCGGCAGTAGGCGGCGATGGCGGTGGGGATGTCGCCCAGGGCGGCGACCTGGTCGGCGACGCCCATCTTGATCGCTTCCCTGGGCATGCCGAACACCACGCAACTGGCCTCGTTCTGGGCGATGGTCTTGGCTCCGGCGTCGTGCATCTCCTTCAGGCCGCGCGCGCCGTCGTCGCCCATGCCGGTCAGGATGATGCCCAGGGCCTTGCGTCCCGCGGCCTGCGCCACCGAGCGGAAGAGCACGTCCACCGAGGGTTTGTGGCGATTGACCGGCGGGCCGTCGAGCACTTCCACGGTGTGTTGCGTGCCGCTGCGCCGGACCAGCAGGTGCTTGCCGCCGGGCGCGACCAGGGCGTGGCCCGGACGGACGCAATCGCCGCTGCGGGCCTCGCTCACCCGCACCTGGCACATGCCGTCCAGGCGGCTGGAAAAAATGGCGGTGAAATTGGCCGGCATGTGCTGCACGACGACGATGCCCAGGGTGGCCGCGGGCAGCTTGGGGAGCAGGGCTTCCAGCGCCTGCACGCCGCCCGTCGACGCGCCGATGGCGATGATCGGCGCGGCGTTGGACGGGGCGGTGGATCGCGCCGGCGGGAGGATGACGTCGGCGTTGTAATAGGGGCGGTCGAGCGGCGGGTGGGCGGGCGGGATGCTGGCGTGGGCGCGCGCCGTCGCGGCGGGCGGCGGGGTTTTGCCCTGGAAGTGCGGCAAGGCCGCTTTCAGGTTGGCGCGGGCCGCGGTGTGGATGGCGTGGATGAGATTGTTGTCGCTGTCTTCCAGGAACTGTTTTACCCCGGTCAAGGGTTTGGCGATGATGCTGATGGCGCCGGCGGCCAGGGCTTCGACGCTGCTTTTGCTGTTTTCGGCCGTGAGGTGGGAACAGATGATCGCCGGCGTCGGATGTTCGCGCATGAGCTGGCGCAGGAAGGTCAGCCCGTCCATCCGCGGCATCTCGATGTCGAGGATCAGCACGTCCGGCCATTGCGACTTCATCATTTCCTGGGCGGCCAGCGGGTCGGGAGCGGTGGCGATCACTTCGATCGCCGGGTCGTGCGCCAGAATCTGGGAGAAGACCTTGCGCACCAGCGCGGAGTCGTCAACGATCATTACCTTGATTTTGTCTGCCATCGTCGTAGGGGTCGCGAGAATCGTTTTCGGGATTGTTTTCGGGATTTTTCAGGAGAACCCGGGCAGCCAGCCGGTGCGGGTATGGTGATGATGGGTCACGGGTTCGAGCGTCCCCTGGAACAGCGCCTCGATGACGGGGGTTTCCCGCCAGGCGTTGTCCATGAACGTCAGGCCGGCCTCTTCGACCAGGCGGCCTCCCCAGTAATGCTTCGACACTTCGTCGAGCGTCGCCAGGTTCAGGCTGTGCGGAAGACGCAGGTAGTCGAGCCAGCTCGAATCGTGGAACGAGACGACGTAGGCTCCCCGGCTGCGGGCGGGAACGAGGTGCTTGCCGAAGACGCGCGCGGGGTGCTTGGCGCGGAAATTCTCGGCGTCGACGCGCGTGGCGAAAAGCAGGAGCGCGTGCAGGCGGCTGGGAAATTCCATGAACAGGCGCTGGCGGTAGTATTCCAGGTGGTATTCCGCGAAATAATTCTGCACGGTGGTGAAGTTGTCCTCGGGCAAGGGCAGGCTGAACGGGTTGGACGAAAAAATATCCCAGCCGGGAATCTCGGCGTCGGTGTCCAGCCAGGCGTAGAGTTCGAGGGGGGCAGAATCGCGAATCAGGTGGTCCATGACTGAATCGCCGCGCGCGGACATTGCCCGCCGCGCGGCAAGGAAATATACAGTGGAACAAGCGCCCGGGCTGAAGGGACGCTCCCGCAGGGGATCATCGTTCGGGTTGCTCCAGGTGGACAGGCCGGGCGGCCTGAAATCGGCGGTCAATGTAACACCAAACAGCGGATGAAAAAACCTCGCCGGGCGAAAACGCGCGGCCATGCCCGCATGGTGCGCCGTCCGGATTGTGAAGTAAGATCGCCGTTTCCATCCATGTGCTTCCGGCGATCCTCGCGCTTCGCTTTCCTCCTTCGATGTATTTCCATCCTCGGCGCGCTTTTGCGTGCGCCCTGATCGTCTCCCTGCTGGCGCATGCCGGCCTGCTGTTCGGCGTGGCCGGTATTCTTCCCGCGCGCGTCGACGCGCCGGCCCCGGCGCTCACGGTGGTGATGGCGATGAAGCGCGTCGTTTCCGCGGGCGCGCCGTCTTCCGCGCCGGCAGCCGTCGCGGAAGAACCGGCGCGGGTCGAAGAA
>JAISQQ010000033.1 GCA_031274075.1 Accumulibacter sp. | reverse complement strand
ATGAACAAGCACGTCGCGCGTAAACGTTTTGGGCAGAATTTCCTGGTCGACGCGCAGGTGATCGGCGCGATCCTGGCCGCCGTCGCGCCGCAAGGCGACGATCTCGTCGTCGAGATCGGTCCCGGCCTGGGGGCGCTGACCGCTCCCTTGCTGCAAAGACTCGCTCATCTTCACGCCGTCGAGATCGACCGCGACCTCGTCGCCCGCCTGCGGCAGCGTTTTCCCGCCGACCGGCTGAGCCTCCACGCGGGCGACGCGCTGGCTTTCGATTTCGGCGGGTTGGCCGCCGCCGGGCGGAAACTCCGGGTGCTCGGCAACCTGCCGTACAACGTCTCGACGCCCTTGCTGTTTCACCTGGCGCGCTTCGCCGCCCAGGTGCATGACCTGCATTTCATGTTGCAGAAGGAAGTCGTCGAACGCCTGGTGGCCGAAGCGGGCAGCGCCGCCTACGGGCGGCTGTCGGTCATGCTGCAATACCGCTTTGTCATCGAGCGGCTGCTCGACGTGCCGCCGCAAGCCTTCGATCCGGCGCCGAAGGTCGACTCGGCGCTGGTCCGGCTGATCCCGCGGCGTGCCGGGGAACTCGCGGCGCGCGACGAAACGCGCTTCGCCGCGCTGGTCGCGGCGGCGTTTTCGCAGCGGCGCAAGATCCTGCGCAACACCTTGAGCGGCATCGTCGCCCCGGCCCTGTTCGCCCGCCTTGGCATCGCGCCCGGCGCCCGGGCCGAGACGCTCTCCGTCGCCGATTATGTTCGCCTGTCCAACGCGGTAGAATAGAACGTCGTTCCACAAACTGGGAAAGGATACGAAAATGGCAAATGACGGTAAAGCAGGCGGCGCGGATCGCGTGTGGTTCATCACCGGCTGTTCCACGGGTTTTGGCCGGGATTTGGCGCGTCAGGTTCTGGAAAGCGGCGATCGGGTGGCGGTGACGGCGCGTAAGCCGGAGGTTCTGGCGGAATTTGCCGCCTCCGCCGCTTCCGGGCGGGCGCTGGTGCTGAAGCTGGACGTGACCGATCCGGCGCAGGTCGACGCGGCGGTCGCGGCGGCGCAGGAACGCTTCGGGCGCATCGACGTGCTGGTCAACAACGCCGGGATCGGCTACTTCGCCGCCGTCGAGGAGAGCGAGGAGAAGGAAGTGCGCCGGATGTTCGAGGTCAATGTCTTCGCGCTCGGGCGAATGACGCAGGCCGTGCTGCCGGGGATGCGCGCGCGGCGCCGCGGTTTCATCGTCAATATCTCCTCGCTGGGAGGCATCAATTCGTCGCCGGCTCTCGGCTATTACAGCGCGACGAAATTCGCGGTCGAAGGATTGTCCGGATCGCTGGCGGTGGAAGTCGAGCCGCTCGGCATCAAGGTCATCGTCGTCGAGCCGAGCGGTTTCCGCACCGACTGGGCCGGGCGCTCGGCGAACGAAAGCCCGGTGCGCATCGAAGACTACGCGGCGACGGCCGGCGTCAAGCGCGAGCAGTTGCGCAGCCAATCCGGAAAGCAGCCCGGCGATCCCCTGCGCGCGGCCCGCGCCATCGTCGAAGCCGTCCGCTCGCCGAACCCGCCGCGTCATCTGCCGCTGGGCAACGCGGCCTACGACATCGGAACGGCGCGCCTGGAATCCCTGTTGGCGGAATTTCGCGCCGGCGAAGCCGTCGCCCGCGCCGCCGACTCGCCGAAGAATTAGCGCGGAGTCGCCCAAGGCGGTAATCACGCCGATTACAAAAAAAACCCTTTTCGGAGTATTTCCGGGCCAAGCCCTCACAGGCCGAGGCGAGCGAAGCGAAGCCCAACATCGTCCGCCGCCATTACCACATTCCCCGCCGCCCGCCGGACAGGGCGGTAATGACCGGCGGCGAAGCCGCCGCAAATATTACTGTCCTCTGTCCCCTGTCTTCTGTCCCCTGACACTGACACTGACACCCCGCCACGCCGAAGGCGGGCGCCAGGTGGCGATCCATGTGGGCAGTTCGCTGGCCGGCATTGGGCGCGCGATGCCGTAGCCTTGCGCGAGTTCGCAGCCGAGCCGGAGGAGCAGTCTGCCGTGCTCCGCCGTTTCCACGCCTTCGGCGATGACCGTCTTGCCGAAGGCGGCGGCGAGTCCGATGATGCCTTCGACGATGGCCATGTCGCCGGAATCCGAGAGCATGTCGCGCACGAAGCTCTGGTCGATCTTGAGGATATTGGCCGGCAGGCGGCGCAGATAGGTGAGCGACGAGTAGCCGGTGCCGAAATCGTCCAGCGAGAAACGCACGCCGAGCGCCTGGCAGCCTTCGATCAGCTCGGAAATCCGGGCGATTCCTTCGAGCGCCGCCGTTTCCAGGACTTCGATCTCCAGGCACTCGGGGCTGACCATCGGACACGCCGCCAGCTTTTTTTCCAGATTCGACAGGAAATCGGCCTGCTGCAGGTGGCGCGCGGCGATATTGACGCTGACCGCGATGTCCAGTCCCTGGCGGCGCCAGCGGCTCATTTGCGCCAGCGCGGTGTCCAGCACCCAGTCGCCAAGGCGCACCATGAGATCGCTTCCTTCGATCGGCGGCAGGAAATCGCCGGGCATCACCAGGCCGCGTTCGGGATGCCGCCAGCGGAGCAGGGCTTCGACGCCGGCGACGCTGCCGCTGCGCATGTTGACCTTGGGCTGGAAATAGAGCTCGAACTCGTCTTGCGCGATGGCCTGCGCGACGCGCTCCAGGTTCTTGTGGCGGGTCTGGGTCTGCTGTTCCTTTTGCGGATCGAACAGGCGGTAGCGGTTCCTGCCGGTCTGTTTGGCCTGGTACATGGTTTGCGCGGCGTGGCGCAGCAGGGTGTCGGCGTCGCTGTCGTCCTGCGGAAACAGGGTGACGCCCATGCTGGCCGAGAGTTGGAAGGCATGGCGCTGGACCTTGACCGGCATGGCCGCGGCGTTGAGCAGACGGTTCAGGATGGGCTTGCAGTCGACCTGGTTGTCCAGGTCGGTGATCAGCGCGACGAACTCGTCGCCGCCCAGGCGGGCCAGGGTGTCGCCCTCGCGCAGGGTGTCGCGCAGGCGGTGGGCGATGGTGATCAGCAACTGGTCTCCCGTTTCGCGGTCGTGGGTGTCGTTGACTTCCTTGAAGCCGTCGATGTCGAGATAGACCAGGACCAGGTAGCGCGGATACCGCCGCGCCTGCGCGATCGCCAGATTCAGCCGGTCGGCGAGCAGCACGCGGTTGGGCATGCCGGTGAGCGCGTCGTAGTACGTCATGTGCTCGATCTGCCGCTGGTAGCCCTTCAATTCGGTGATGTCCGAGATGATGGCGACGTAGTGCAGCGAGGCGTCGATGCTGTCCTGGATGACGGTGATGCTCAAGCGTTCCTCGTAGAACCTGCCGTCTTTCCGCCGGTTCCAGAGTTCGCCTTCCCAATGCCCGTACGCGGCGAGTTCGCTCCACATCGCGTGGTAGAAGTCCTTGCCCTGGCGTCCCGATCTGAGGAAACGCGGATTTTGTCCGATGACTTCTTCGCGCGTGTAGCCGGTGATGTGGCAGAAGGTGGCGTTGACGTCGACCACGTTGCCGGCGGCGTCGGTGATCATGATCCCTTCATGGGCGTGGGAGAAGACGCTCGCGGCCAGCGCCAGCCGGGATTCCCTGGCTTTGTGTTCAGAGATGTCGGCGAAGGAAAAGACGCGCCCGATGATCGTCTTTCCCAGTCTTGCCGGGCGCGACTTGCGTTCGAGGAAACGCCCGTCGGCGAGCGCCAGCAGGTCGTGGGTCTCGTCGTCGCTGTCCGGCCGGATTTCCGCCAGGCGGCGCCGGTACGCCTTCGGATCGGCCATGCGCGAGGCCATGACCGCGAACACGGCGTCGTGCTCGTGGGTCAGCAGCGGTTCGTCGGGAATCCGCCAGACCTGGGAGAACTGGCGGTTCATGTTGACGATCGCCCCGTCCCGGTCGAGCAGCAGGATGCCGTCGGCGGTCGCTTCGAGCGTGGCGTGCAGGCGCGCCACCGTATTGGCCAGCTCGTTCTCGGTGCGCCGCAGCCGGCCGGTCGGGATGGCGCAGACGACCAGGGTGCCGGGATGCGAGGCCGGATGGATGATGCTCCTGGAGACGTGCAGCAGCTCGCCGTCGGCACGCAGGTACGAGGTCTCGACGTTATGGACGTCCGCCACGTTTCCCTGGCGGACGTCTTCCCAATAGAAGATATCGGTGAGCGCGCAGACGATGTCGGTGATCGGCCGGCCGATCAGCTCGTCCCGGGTGTAGCCCAGGTGCCGCGCCGCCGCGTCGTTGGCCGCGCGGATATCCTGCATCGCCAGGTCGACGAGGAGCAGGATTTCGTTGCCGTGTCCGAGCAGCAGTTCGCTCTGGTCGCTTGAGATCATGCCCCTCCCTTGCGCTCCGGCCGGGCGTCGCTGTCGAAGTAGTAGATCATGCGCTGGCGCGTGCTCAGATAGGCGGCGACGGCCGGCGGCAGCATCACCGGGCGCAGCGCGCCGACGATGTTGATGCCGGGTTCGCCTTCAAGATCGAGCAGGATGGCTTCCTCCCTGGGCACGTGCTGGTCGTAGACCATCACCCACGGGCGCAGGGGCCGGGCGGGGTTGACCGATATGACCAGCGCCGTGGCGTCGTTCGACAGGCTGACGATCGATCCGGGCGGATAGACGCCGAGGCAGCGGATCAGCCGCTCCAGCGCCGCCGTATCGAACTTGCCGCGCTCCCGTCCGAACATCAGGGAAAGGGTTTCGTGAGGCGTCATGGCCTGCATCGGGTCGTCCGGATTGCACAGTTTTTCATAGTAGTTGACCAGCGAGACGATGCGCGCGGACAGCACGATTTCGTCTCCCTTGAGGCCCAGTGGATGACCGCTGCCGTCGACCATCTCCTGGTGCTGCAGGATGATCGTCAGCACCTCGTCCGGCAGGCCCAGCTCCTTGCCGACGCGCAGGCTGTGTTCGCGGTCTTCGCCTGGCCGCACCGGGCGCGGGCGCGGGCGTTCTGGCGCGTCCATCGCGCCGATGTCGTGCAGCAGCGCGCCCAGGCCCAGCAGGTGGGTCTGTCCGGGAGAAAGACCGAGTTCACGGGCGACCATCATGCTGAGCACGGTGATGTTGAGGCGGTGCGCATAGCTATCCTCGCTGCCGCTTCGCTCGCCCATCAAGTGCAGCGTCACCTCCGGATGTTCCAGGAAAGCCGGCGCCATTTGGTCGACGAGTCCGCCGATTTCGCGCAGCGCCGCCGTCGGATCGGCCGTCAGATCACGCTCCAGATGGCGCAGGATGGCGGTCGACTTGAGGAAGGACTGGTTGACCTGCCCGATCCGCAGCCGGTGTTTTTGCAGCAGCCGGAGCCGATCCCGATCGCCGCCAGACGCCCCGGCCAGCTCCGGCGGCGGTGCTTCGACAGGTGCCGCGGGCGTTTCGACGGTTTCGACGAAGGACGCCGCGGGCGTCGGGACGTCCGTAACGCCGCCCTGTTCCGGATCGCAGCGGAAACGGGGTTCTCCGAGCGCGCGCAACTGGCGAAGCTGCTCGTCGTTGTCGATGCGAAAACTGTTGAAGGTAAACGGATGCCGGAACCAGGGCAGGTCGACATGGACGTGAAGCCCGATCCGCAACTGGTCGGCGGCCACGTAATACGTCTGATTCGAAGGTCTTTCTTTCGCCACTGTCGCCTCTCGGCCATTACCCGGTTCCGTCGATGCCGCGGTTTCCGGGCGCTTCACCCACCGCCGCCGCCCGCCGCCGTTTCAAAATCCGCTTCAAAGTCCGCTTCAAAGTCTGTTTGCCGCGGACTTCCCCTCGGAGAGAGTCGCGCGCGGTACGATTTTTATCGCGATTGCCATTTACTGGCAAGCAGTTTTTCGTTATGATTCAGCAGTTTTCTGCTCGCCCCTCTTTTGGGGCAAATCATACGAGATGGGCGTTCCGCCCATTTTTCTTTTGTGGCCGTGGATTTGGACGCACTGATCGAAAAAACGGTGACCGGGCTCGGTTTCGAGCTGGTCGATGTCGAGCGCAGCCCGCGCGGCCGCGTGCTGCGCGTCTTCATCGACCAGCAGGACAAGCCCGGCGGCGTCGACGTCGAGGATTGCGCGTATGTCAGCCATCAGTTGTCGCGCGTGCTGGCCGTCGAGGGCGTCGATTACGAGCGGCTCGAAATTTCTTCGCCCGGCCTCGACCGCGTTTTGAAGAAGCCGGCGGATTTTGCGCGTTTCGCCGGTTCGGAAATCAATTTGCGCCTGCGTTTGCCGCTCGACGGGCGGCGGAATTTCAACGGTGTCCTGCATGGCCTGCGGGACGGCAAGCTGCGCCTGACGATCGATACGGGCGAAGTCGAAGTGGATCTTGGCGACATCGACAAGGCCAGGCTGGTTCCAAAATTCGATCGATGACGCGGGGCGAAAGGAAATGGTGAAATTATGAGTCGCGAGATTTTGCTGCTGGCCGACGTGCTGGCGCGCGAGAAAAACGTTTCCAAGGAAATCGTCTTCGCCGCCCTGGAATTGGCGCTGGTGTCCGCGACCAAGAAACGCATTCACGACGACGCCGACGTGCGCGTGGTGGTGGACCGCGAAACCGGCGATTTCGAGACCTTCCGCCGCTGGGAAATCGTGCCCGACGAAGAGTTCATCCACGAGGCGCAGCATGTCGCCCTGTCCGACGCGCGCAAGCAGGATCCGGAAATCGAGGTCGGCGATTTTCTCGAGGAGGCGCTGGAACCGATCGATTTCGGGCGCATCGGCGCGCAGGCCGCCAAGCAGGTGATCTTGCAGAAGATCCGCGACGCCGAGCGCGACCAGATCCTCAACGACTTCCTGGAGCGCAAGGAGTATCTGGTCACCGGCGCGATCAAGCGCATAGAGCGCGGCAACGCCATCGTCGAGGCGGGCAAGATCGAGGCCGTCCTGCCGCGCGACCAGATGATCCCGCGCGAGAACCTGCGCGTCGGCGACCGCGTCAAGTCGTATCTGCTGCGCGTCGACCGGCAGGCGCGCGGGCCGCAGTTGGTGCTCTCGCGCACGGCGCCGGAATTCATCGTCAAGCTGTTTGAAATGGAAGTGCCCGAGGTCGACGACGGCCTGCTGGAAATCAAGGCCGCCGCGCGCGATCCCGGCATACGCGCCAAGATCGCCGTCAAGTCCAACGACGCGCGCATCGATCCGATCGGCACCTGCGTCGGCATGCGCGGCATGCGCGTCACCTCGGTGACCAACGAGCTGGCCGGCGAGCGCGTCGATATCGTGCTCTGGTCGGCCGACCCGGCGCAGTTCGTGGTCGGCGCGCTGGCGCCGGCGGAAGTGAGCTCGGTGGTCGTCGACGAGGAAAAGCACAGCATGGACATCGTGGTCGACGAGGCCAACCTGGCGGTGGCCATCGGCCGCGGCGGCCAGAACGTGCGCCTGGCGTCCGAACTGACCGGCTGGACCATCAACCTGATGACCGAAGAGGAATCGCAGACGCGCTTCGAGGCCGAATCGGCGGCGATCCGGGTGTTGTTCATGGAAAAGCTCGACGTCGACGAGGCGGTGGCGAACATCCTGATCAACGAAGGCTTCTCGACGCTCGAAGAAGTCGCCTACGTGCCGCTGCACGAGATGCTCGAGATCGAGGCCTTCGACGAGGGCACCGTCCAGGAACTGCGGGAACGCGCCCGCAATGTGCTGCTCACCGAGGCGATCGTCGCCGAGGAACAGTTGGGCGACGTCGCCGAGGATCTGCTCGGCCTGGAAGGGATGGACAAGCCGCTGGCCGGGAAGCTGGTGGCCCATGGAATCAAGACGCGGGACGACCTGGCCGACCTCGCGGCCGACGAGCTTACCGAAATGACCGGCATCGACACCGAGCGCGCCGGGCAACTGATCACCACCGCGCGCGCGCACTGGTTCGAGTAAAGAAGCGTATCGAGCCAGTCCAGCGAGCAGAGAAAAGGATTCCCCATGGCGCAAACGAGCGTTGTCCAATTCGCGGCAGAACTGAAAAAGCCGGTCCCCGAGCTGCTGGAGCAGTTGCGCACCGCCGGCGTGGTCAAACACCAGCAGGACGACCTGCTGACGGAGCCGGAGAAAAGGCAGTTGCTCGACCATTTGCGGCGCGGGCACGGCGAGGCCGAATCCAAGCTGAAAGTCACCCTGATGCGCAAGGAGACCACCGAATTCCGCGCCCAGGACGCGCACGGAAAATCGCGCGCGGTCAAGGTCGAGGTGCGCAAGAAGCGCGTCCTGGTCGAACGCGATCCCGCCGCGCTGCGCGCCAGGGCGTTGGCCGCGAAGGCAGGCGTCGCGCAGGAGCCGGCGCGGGAGCCGCTCCCGGAAACGGCGCCCGAAGCGCTCGCGCTCGCCGCGAATGCGGCCGAGCCTGCCGCCCCGGCGGAGCAAGCCGTTCCGTCCGCCGCCGAACTTTCCCAGCAGACCCCGGCGGAGCCGGAAGCCCCGGCCGCGGCGAAAGCGGAGACTCCGGCCGCGGAGGCCGCCCAAGCGGCGGCCCAAGCTGGGACGGCGGCGAAGAAAGGCGCGGCGGAGGCGAAACCCGGGCGCGCCGCGCGGGGCAAGGAAGGAACGGCGGCGAAAGAGCGTCCCGCCAGGCCGGCGGTGAAAAAAGTCGTCACGCGCTCATCGATCATCGGCGAGGAGCAGCAGCGCCTGCGCGCCGAGGAAGAGCGCCGCAACGCGGAACTGCGCGCCCGCCAGGAAGCCGAGTTCCTGGAGAAGCAGCAGCGCGCCGCCGATCTGGTGCGCCTGCGCAAGGACGCCGAGGAAAAGGCGGTCGTCGCCCGCGCCGCCGAGGCGGCGAAGCAGGCGGCGGCCAAGACGGCGAGCGGCAAGCCGGAGGAAAAGACCGAGAAACCGGAAAAGCCCGGCCGCAAGGCCGACGGCAAGCCCGCCGCCGGGGAGAAGAAGGCGGGCGAGAAGAAAGGCGTCCGCAAGGGCGGGGACAGCGGCAAGCGCCAGGGACTCAAGACGCGCGGCGCGACGACCGGCAGCGAGTGGCGCGCCGGCAAGCGCGGCAAGCGCGGCCGCGACGCGGCCGAGGCCGAGCAGGCGGCGCATGCCTTCCAGGCGCCGACCGAGGCGGTGGTGCGCGACGTGCAGGTGCCGGAAAGCATCTCCGTTTCCGACCTGGCGCACAAGATGGCCATCAAGGCGATCGAGGTGATCAAGACGCTGATGAAAATGGGCTCGATGGTGACCATCAACCAGGTGCTCGACCAGGAAACCGCGATGATCGTCGTCGAGGAATCGGGGCACCGCGCCTTCGCCGCCAAGCTCGACGATCCGGACGTCTTCCTGGAAAACACCGAGCACAAGGACGCGCCGCAATTGCCGCGCGCGCCGGTGGTGACCGTGATGGGCCACGTCGACCACGGCAAGACCTCGCTGCTCGACTACATCCGCCGCACCCGCGTGGCCTTCGGCGAGGCGGGCGGCATCACCCAGCACATCGGCGCCTACCACGTGGAGACGGCGCGGGGCATGGTGACCTTTCTCGATACGCCGGGACACGAGGCGTTCACCGCGATGCGCGCGCGCGGCGCCAAGGCCACGGACATCGTCATCCTGGTGGTGGCGGCCGACGACGGCGTGATGCCGCAGACGCGCGAAGCCATCCACCACGCCAAGGCCGCCGGCGTGCCGATCGTCGTGGCGGTGAACAAGATCGACAAGGCCGAGGCCAACCCGGATCGCGTCAAGCAGGAACTGGTTGCCGAATCGGTCGTGCCGGAAGAATACGGCGGCGAGTCGCCGTTCATCAACGTCTCGGCGAAGACCGGCGCGGGCATCGACGAACTCCTGGAAAACGTGCTGCTGCAGGCGGAAGTGCTCGAACTCAAGGCGCCCCGTGAGACGCCGGCCAAGGGCCTGATCATCGAGGCGCGGCTGGACAAGGGACGCGGTCCGGTGGCGACCATGCTGGTGCAGTCCGGCACCTTGCGCCAGGGCGACGTGCTGCTCACCGGCCCGGTCTTCGGGCGCATCCGCGCCATGCTCGACGAGAACGGCAAGACGATCAAGGAGGCCGGCCCGTCGATTCCGGTCGAGGTGCTCGGCCTGTCGGACGTGCCCCTGGCCGGGCAGGACGCGATGGTCCTGGCCGACGAGCGCAAGGCGCGCGAAATCGCGCTTTTCCGCCAGGGCAAGTTCCGCGACGTGAAGCTGGCCAACAAGCAGGCGGCCAATCTCGAAAACATCCTGGAACAGATGGGCGAAGCCGAGTCGAAGACGCTGGCGCTGATCATCAAGGCCGACGTGCAGGGGTCGCAGGAGGCGCTGGTGCAGTCCTTGCGCAAGCTGTCGACCGACGAAGTCAAGGTCAACGTCATCCATGCCGCGGTCGGCGCGATCAGCGAGTCCGACGTGCATCTGGCGCAGGCGTCCAAGGCCGTGATCATCGGCTTCAACACCCGCGCCGACGCCGGCGCGCGCAAGACCGCCGAAAACGTGGGCGTCGACATCCGCTACTACAACATCATCTACGACGCGGTAGACGAGGTGAAGGCGGCGCTGTCCGGCATGCTCGCGCCGGAGAAGCGCGAGGACGTCACCGGCCTGGTCGAGATCCGCCGGGTTTTCCGCGGTTCCAAGATCGGCACCATCGCCGGCTGCTATGTGCTCGAAGGCGTCGTCAAGCGCAGCTCGCGGGCGCGCCTCTTGCGCGACAACGTGGTCATCTGGGACGGCGAGCTGGAGTCGCTGAAACGCTTGAAGGACGACGTCAGGGAAGTGCGCGCCGGTTTCGAGTGCGGCCTGTCGCTGAAGAACTACTCGCATTACGAGGAAGCCGACCAGCTCGAAGTCTATGACCTGACCGAAGTGGCGCGGAGCCTCTAAAGCGTTTTCGGGCCAGGTATCGACACCTTT
>JAISQQ010000258.1 GCA_031274075.1 Accumulibacter sp. | reverse complement strand
GATACTGCAACAACGCGTCAACAGCAATCCGCTGATCGTCAGCTTGATGATGTTCGACCGGGCGATCGAGTTGGCGCGCCATCGCATAGCGCTCCCCGAAAAAGACATGGACGCACAGGTGCTGGCGTATCAGGCCGAGCTGCGTTTGCCGAAATTCATCAGCAATGCCGTTCAATTCGAGGCGATGTATTACCTCCCGTCCAAAGACAAAATGCTCGCCGTGCTTGCCATGCCCTACCGTCCCGCCGCGCACGGGAGAAAACTCCTTGTGCACGACTTCCGGCTACTGGAATTTTCGGGTGGCGCCGAAGCCTCCGCTTGTCTGCGCGCCGGACTGTTCTCGCGCATGGATGAGGCTCCCGGCCATTGGCGTGACTATTATGCCGATGAGGACGACGCCAGGCATCTTGCCGAGCGCCGCGCCGCGATGCCGCTGCTGCCCTGGGAAGACCCGGAAATATTGGAGGGACAGCCGGAAACCTTCTGTCTCGATGATTTTGATGTCGCCGCTTGGCTGAAAGCATTGCCGGGGGATGAGACGGCTTATCTGGACGTGAAACTGCCGCCAGAGCTCGCTTCCGATCCACTTAACACGTCCGTCGCCAACTTTCCAACCCTGCTGTGCGAAGGACGGGTGGTCTGGGGCGCGCTGGTACAGGCCAATGACGATTTATTCATGCCGGGCGTGTTCGATGCCGCTCCCGCCGAGATTGTCTACAGTATCGACGGCAGTGTGCCGCCGGACGATTTGAAAGCGATTGGCCGCGCCCTGTTTACACTGCGCAAGCAATTGCCGCCTTATCCCTATGCCGACGACGCCCTGAAAAAGTACACGGCTTACCTGAAGATCGAAACCGAACGCGCTTTCGGCCTGCCCGTGCCGGCCTCGGCGGCGGCCCTGGCCGGCATGCCCGAACCCTTGCCCGACACCCTGCGAACGTCCGCGCTGTGGGTGGTGCGCAAGCACCTGCCGCGCGGTTATCTGGCGAGCGGCGTCTTTCCCCTGCTGATAAGCGACCGCTGCCCCGGTCACGCGATGATCGTCCCCGCCAGGGCATGGCCTCCACTGCTGCTGGCGTTGTGGGAAGGTTTTGGAAAACTGTTGGCGGCGTCGGGAGCCGTGGCGGAACAGTCAGCACCCCACAAGCTCGACGATTTCGATGTCGCCGCCTGGCTGCAAGCATTGCCCGGACCCGAGCTGGATTATCTGGACGCAGAGCCGCCCCGGGGCCTCGCTTCCGATCCTCTGGGCGTGTCCGTCGCCAATTTTCCGACCCTGTTGCGCGAAGGACGGGGGGTCTGGGGATCGCTGGTCATGGCCAATGGCGATTTGTTCAAGCCAGGCGCGTACAGCGGCCTCCCCGCCGAGATTCTCTACAGCATCGACGGCAGCGTACCGCCGGACGATTTGGCGCCAATCGCCAGCGCCCTGTTCAAATTGCGCGAGCAATTGCCGCCCCATGCCGACGACGCCCTGAAAAAGTACGCGAACTACCTGAACGCCGAGACCGGACGCGCTTTCGGCTTGCCCGTGTCGGCCTCGGTGGCGTCTCTGCCCGGCGTGCCCGAACACTCG
Source organism: Accumulibacter sp. (assembly GCA_031274075.1). Classification (GTDB taxonomy): domain Bacteria; phylum Pseudomonadota; class Gammaproteobacteria; order Burkholderiales; family Rhodocyclaceae; genus Propionivibrio. Next base: position 9,475 of record JAISQQ010000258.1, on the reverse strand, counting down.
CGTCTGCACGTTCTGCGAACGTCCACGCTATGGGTCGTGCGCAAGCACCTGCCGCACGCTTATCTGGCGCATGGCATCCTGCCGCTGCTGGTGAGCGACCGCTGCCCCGGTCACGTGATGATCGTCCCTGCCAGAGCGTGGCCTTCTGGGCTGCTGGCGCTGTGGAAGTCGAAAACGGCGGAGGAACAGCCGAAAACCTTCAGTCTCGATGATTTCGATGTTGCCGGATGGCTGGCGGCATTGTCCAGGGCCGAGATGGCTGATCTGCTCGTGCAACCGCCACGGGCCATTGCCTCCGATCCGCTGGGCAAGACCATCGCCAACTTCCCGGCGCTGCTGCGCGAAGGACGGGTGGTCTGGGGCGTGCTGGCGCAGGACAATGACGATTTGTTCAAGCCAGGCGCGAACGACCTTCCCGCCGAGATCGTCTACAGCGTCGATGGCAGCATGTCGCCGGACGACTTGGCGCCGATGGCCAGCGTCCTCTCCCAGCAGCACAAGCCAGTGCTGCCTCAGGACAACGACGCCCTGAAAAAATTGAATACCTTGATCCAACACGCCTTCGGCCAGTCCGTGCCCGCCAGATCGGTGTCCCTGCCTTACGACATGCGCTTGCACAACACCCTGCGAACCTCCAGGCTATGGGTGGTACGCGGGCATCTGCCGTACGGTTATCTGGCAAGTAGCGTCTTGCCGCTGCTGGTGAGCGACCGCTACCCCGGCCAGGTGATGATCGTTCCCGCCACAGCGTGGCCTCCGGCGCTGCTGGCGTCATGGAAAAGACACCATGAAGCGCAAAAGCTGGCAAAGGCTGGCCGCAGGCGAATATGAGGATCGGGCGGCGCTCTCCGGCATTCACGATAAGCACTCCGTCATTCCATGATGCGCTTCGCCCGCAAAGCCGCTTATAATCGGCCCGTGGACGAATCGGCGCGTTTCTAGGCAGTGATCGAAAACGGTTTTCGCCGGCCTTCGTCCGACGCCCGCTTGCATGGATAAACCGACCGAGCCGCTATCATCACACCACAGGAGAGACAGACTCATGGCCGAATCAAGGAAAAACGAAGTTGCCGCCGCGCCGTTTCGCGCCGAGGTCGACGAGACTCTGCTCCACGCCGTCGCCGCCGAGCCGGCGACCGCGAACACCAAGGAAATCTACAAGGCCCTGGCCTATGTCGCGCGCAGCCAACTGGCCAGCCGCTGGGTCAACACGCAGGTCGAGGACCGCAAGAAGAAGGCGCGCCGCGTCTACTACATGTCGATGGAATTCCTGATCGGGCGCACGCTGGACAATGCCTTGTCGGCGATCGGGCTGCGCGAGAGCGCCGCCGCGGCCTTCGCCGACGCCGGCGGGCCGAGCCTCGCCGAGATCCTCGAATGCGAGCCGGACGCCGCTCTGGGCAACGGCGGCCTGGGCCGTCTGGCGGCGTGTTTCCTGGATTCGATGGCGACGCTGGAACTTCCGTCCTGGGGCTACGGCATGCGTTACGAATATGGCATGTTCGCCCAGTCGATCGTCAACGGCATGCAGATCGAGCACCCCGATTCGTGGCTGGTCGACGGCACGGTGTGGGAGTTTCCGCGCCCGGGCACGGTCTTCCCGGTGCGTTTCGGCGGTTCCGCCGAGCATCACGGCGAATGGGCCGAATGGAACGCCGCCGAGGCCGTCGAGGCGCGCGCCTTCGATTACGTCATTCCCGGCCACGGCACCGAGCGGGTGAGCACGCTGCGCCTGTGGAAGGCGGACGCTCCCGCGCAGATCGACCTCAACGCCTTCAACTCCGGAGACTACGCGCGGGCGGCGGAATTCAAGAACCGTTTCGAGAACATCTCGTGGGTGCTGTACCCGAACGACAGCACGCCGGCCGGCCGGGAACTCCGCCTGCGGCAGGAGTATTTCTTCGTCTCCGCCTCGCTGCAGGACATCACCTTCCATCACCTGGAGGAACACAACAGCCTCAACAACCTGGCCGACCAGATCGCCATCCACCTCAACGACACGCATCCGGCGATCGCCGTCGCCGAGCTGATGCGCCTGTTCTGCGACGAGTACGGCATGCTCTGGCCGATGGCCTGGAGCCAGTGCCAGCGCATCTTCTCGTATACCAACCACACGCTGATGCCGGAGGCCCTGGAAACCTGGCCGGTGAGCATGATCCAGCAGGTTCTGCCGCGCCACATGCTGATCATCTACCGCATCAACCTGGAGTTCCTGGCCGAAGTGGAGCGCCGCTTCCCTGGGGACATGGATCTGATCCGCAGCGTTTCGCTGATCGACGAGGGCGACGGCAGCGAGGGCAGCAAGCGCGTGCGCATGGCGCATCTGTGCATCGTCGGCAGCCATCGCGTCAATGGCGTCTCGCAGTTGCACTCCGACCTGATGGTGCGCACCATCTTCGCCGGCTTTGCCAAGCTCTACCCGGAGCGTTTCCACAACAAGACCAACGGCGTCACGCCGCGCCGCTGGCTGGCGCAGGCCAACCTGGACCTGGCGGCGCTGCTCGACCGGAGCATCGGCGGGGATTGGCGCCTCGATCTCGAACGCCTGCGCAAGCTGCGCCCGCTGGCCGGCGACGCCGCCTTCCGCGCGGACTTCGCCGCGGCCAAGCGCAACAACAAGATCCGGCTGGCCGACTACATCCGGCGGGAAACCGGCGTGGTGCTCAATCCTGACAGCCTGTTCGACGTGCAGGTCAAGCGCATCCACGAATACAAGCGGCAATTGCTCAACGTGCTGCACGTCGTTTCCCGCTACAACGCCATCCTGCACGGCCTGGACGCCGACGCCGCGCCGCGCTGCGTGATCTTCGCCGGCAAGGCGGCGTCGTCGTACCACATGGCCAAGCAGATCATCCGCCTGATCAACGACATCGCCATCATGATCAACAGCGATCCGCGCGTGCGCGACCGCCTGAAGGTGGTGTTCATCCCCAACTACAGCGTATCGATCGCCGAACTGATCATGCCCGCGGCAGACCTGTCCGAACAGATTTCCACCGCCGGGACGGAAGCCTCGGGCACCGGCAACATGAAGTTCGCGCTCAACGGCGCGCTGACCATCGGCACGGAAGACGGCGCCAACATCGAGATCCGCGACAACGTCGGCTCGGAAAACATCTTCATCTTCGGCAACAACGCGCAGCAGGTGGAAATCCTGCGCCGCTCCGGCTACGACCCGCGCGCGATCTACCAGAACAATCCGCAACTCAACGAAACGCTGAACAAGATCGACGGCGGATTCTTCTCCCCGCAGGAACGGCGGCGCTATCACGACCTGTTCAACAGCCTAGTCAATTACGGCGACCATTACCTGCTGCTGGCCGATTACGGCGACTACGTGGAAAAACAGGGGCGCATCGACGCCCTCTACAAGACGCCGGACGAATGGCAGCGCAAGGCGATCCTCAACGTCGCCGGGATGGGGCCGTTCTCGTCCGACCGGACCATCCGGGAATATGCGATCGACACCTGGAATCTCGGCGCCTCGCTGAAGAAGGCGTGAGGTGCTGAGCAAGGCCGAAGTCCTGGCCCTGTGCCGGGCCGAGCACGGCGATCCCTTCGCGGTGCTCGGTGTGCACGGCGACGGCCAGGGACGCCTGTGGCTGCGCACCTTGCAGCCGGGCGCGAGCGCCGTGTCGGCGATCGACGCGGCCAGCGGCGCCGAAGTGACGCCGCTGGTCCAGCGCAGGATCGGCGTCCTCGGCGGCCCCTCGGGATTCTTCGAGGCGGCGCTGCCCGAAGGCTGCCCGCCGTTCAAGTACCGGCTGAGGATCACCGGCCCCGATGGCACGCGGGAGATCGCCGACCCCTACGCTTTCCCGGCGATTCTCGGCGATCTCGACGCCTGGCTGCTGGCCGAGGGATCGCACCTGCGGCCGTTCGAGCGCCTCGGCGCGCATCCCTGCGAGATCGACGGCGTCCGCGGCGCGAGCTTCGCCGTCTGGGCGCCGGACGCGCGGCGCGTCAGCGTCGTCGGCGACTTCAACGCCTGGGACGGACGCCGCCATCCGATGCGCCTGCGCCGCGAGTGCGGCGTCTGGGAACTGTTCATCCCCGGCGTCGAAACCGGCGCCCGCTACAAATACGAGATTCGCGCCGGCAATGGCCGCGTCCTGCCGCTCAAGGCCGACCCCTACGGCTTCGCCGCCGAGCTTCGCCCGTCGACCGCCTCGCGGGTGTGCGCTCCGCCGGCGGTGGTAAAGCGTGAGGACATCGGCGTGGGCAGCCGGCCGGATGCGCCGCTTTCCATCTACGAAGTCCATCTCGGTTCCTGGCGGCGCGGCGACGACGGCGGCTTCCTCGACTGGGAGCGTCTCGCCGCGACCCTGATTCCCTACACCGCGGATATGGGATTCACGCACCTGGAACTGCTGCCGGTCTCGGAACATCCGTTCGACGCTTCCTGGGGCTACCAGCCGCTCGGCCTGTACGCGCCGAGCGCGCGCTTCGGGCCGCCCGACGGTTTTCGCGACTTCGTCGCGGCCTGCCACCGCGCCGGACTCGAAGTCATCGTCGACTGGGTTCCGGCGCATTTCCCGACCGACGAACACGGCCTCGGCCGCTTCGACGGCGACTGCCTGTACGAACACGCCGACCCGCGCGAGGGCAGGCACCAGGACTGGGGCACGCTGATCTACAACTTCGGCCGCCGCGAGGTGTTCAATTATCTGGTCGGCAACGCCCTGTTCTGGATCGAGCGCTACGGCGTCGACGGCCTGCGCGTGGATGCCGTCGCCTCGATGCTGTACCGCGACTACAGCCGCCCGCCGGGGGAATGGATCGCCAACATCCACGGCGGCCGCGAAAACCTCGAAGCGGTGCATTTCCTGCGCCGCGTCAACGAGATACTGGGCCAGGAATGCCCCGGCGCGACGACGCACGCCGAGGAGTCCACGGCCTGGCCGGCGGTCACCCGTCCGCCGTCGACGGGCGGCCTGGGTTTCAATTTCAAGTGGAACATGGGCTGGATGCACGACGTGCTCGACTACCTGCGGCGCGATCCGATCCACCGCCGCTATCACCATCACCAGTTGACCTTCGGCCTGCTCTACGCCTTCAGCGAAAACTTCGTCTTGCCGCTGTCGCACGACGAAGTGGTGCACGGCAAGGGTTCGCTGCTCGGCAAGATGCCCGGCGACGACTGGCAGAAATTCGCCAACCTGCGCGCGCTGTACGGTTTCATGTGGGCGCATCCGGGCAAGAAGCTGTTGTTCATGGGCGGAGAGTTCGCCCAGCGGAACGAGTGGAACGACGCCACGGCGCTCGACTGGAAGCTGCTCGATTTCCCGCCGCACGCCGGCGTGCAGGCGCTGGTGCGCGATCTCAACCGCCTCTACCGGGCGACGCCGGCGCTTTACGAGCTCGACTTTGAAGCGCGCGGCTTCGAGTGGATTTCGGCCAACGACCCGGACAACTCGGTCATCGCCTTCCTGCGCCGCGGCAGGGACGCCTCGCGCGCCCTGCTTTGCGTGTGCAACTTCACGCCCGTCGCGCGCCACGACTACCGCCTCGGCGTGCCCGGCCCGGGGCGGTACGGCGAACGGCTGAACACCGATTCGCGCTACTACGGCGGCAGCGACGTGGGCAACGAATTCGGCTGTGTTTACGCCCAAGCGCGGCATTCGCACGGCAGGGAATGGTCAGTCGCCCTGACCCTGCCGCCGCTCGCCACGCTCCTCCTCGAATGGGAAAAACCCTCATGAAAACGTCCTTGCAGGCTGGGCGTCCGGCGCCGCTCGGCGCGCATTGGGATGGCGCCGGCGTCAATTTCGCGCTGTTCTCGGCGCACGCCGGGCGCGTCGAACTCTGCCTCCGGGAGGGCGACGCCTTGCGCGTGCTTCCCCTGCCGGAATGCACCGATCAGGTCTGGCACGGCTACCTGCCCGGCGCCGCGCCCGGCCTGTGCTACGCCTACCGGGTCGACGGACCGAGCGGGCCGGGACACCGTTTCGACCCGCAACGCCTGCTCGTCGATCCGTATGCGCGGGAATTGGCCGGCGAGTTTTCCTACGACCCGCGCGAGCAGCGGCTCTTCGCCCGCGTCGTCGATCCGGCCTTCGATTGGGGAGACGACGCGCCGCCCGGCGTTCCCTTGCGCGATTCGGTCTTTTACGAAATACACGTCAAGGGCGCGACGCAGCGCCATCCCGAGGTGCCGGAAGCCTTGCGCGGCCGCTACGCCGGCCTGGCTTCCCCGGCCATGCTCGATCATTTCCGGCGCCTGGGCGTCACCGCCGTCAAGCTGCTGCCGGTGCACGCCTTCCTGGACGAGAAACGTCTGCTGCAACACGGGCTGCGCAACTACTGGGGCTACAACACGCTGTCCTTTTTCGCCCCGGAGCCGCGCTATGCGGCGCGAGCCGGCGGGCAATCGGCGATCGGCGAATTTCGTTCGATGGTCCGCGCGCTGCATGCCGCGGGCATCGAAGTCATCCTCGACGTGGTGTACAACCACACGGCGGAAACGGACGAATCCGGCCCGACGATCTCCTTCCGCGGGATCGACAACGCGAGCTACTACCGGCTGCTTCCGGACAACCCGGACCGCTACGAGAACTTCAGCGGCTGCGGCAATACCTTCAATCTCGCGCACCCGCGCGTATTGCAACTGGTCATGGATTCCCTGCGCTATTGGGCCGGCGAAATGCGCGTCGACGGCTTCCGCTTCGACCTCGCCGCCGCGCTGACCCGCGACAGCGCCTTCCTGGCGGCGATCGCGCAGGATCCGTGCTTGTCGCGCCTCAAGCTGATCGCCGAACCCTGGGATCTCGGCCCCGGCGGTTATCGCCTCGGGCGTTTTCCGCCCGGATGGAGCGAGTGGAACGATCGTTTCCGGGACGACGTCCGCGCCTTCTGGCTGACCGGCGAAGTTGGCGTCGGCGCGCTGGCGCAGCGCCTCGCCGGTTCGAGCGAAATGTTCCGCCACGACGGGCGAAGCCCTTCCGCCGGCGTCAATTTCATCACCGCGCACGACGGTTTCACCCTGCGCGACCTGGTCAGCTACCAGGACAAGCACAACGAAGCGAACGGCGAACAGAACCGCGACGGCCACGGACACAACCTGTCCTGCAATTGCGGCGTGGAAGGCGACACCGACCATCCGCGCATCATGGAACGCCGGCGCCGCCTGCAGCGCGCGCTGCTCGCCACGCTGTTCGCCGCGCAGGGCGTGCCGATGCTGCAGGGCGGCGACGAACTGGGGCGCACGCAGGCGGGCAACAACAACGCCTATTGCCAGGACAACGCGCTGACCTGGCTGGACTGGCCCAAGGCCGACCCGGCGCTGATCGAATTCACCGCCGGAGTGATCGCCCTGCGGCGGAAGTTCGCGCCGCTGCGCCGCGTGGCGTGGCTGACCGGCGCCAGGGACGCGGAGGGCCGGCGCGACGTCGTCTGGTGGCACCCCGACGGACGCGAGATGGAAGCGCCCGACTGGAACGCCTCGCAGGGAGGAACGCTGGGCATGCTCCTGGCGCGCGCGGCGGCGGACGAAGCGCCCCTGCTCGCGCTCTTCAACCGCAACCCCGAACCCGCCGCGTTCCGTCTTCCCCCAGGCGTCTGGCGGCAATGCTGCAACAGCGGCGCCGACGCGCCCTTCGCCGCGCGAAACTGTGAGTCCGTCTACTCCCTGCCGGGACAATCCGTCGCGCTGCTTGTTTCAGAGGACAGAAGACAGGTTTCAGATGACAGAGGACAGGAATCAGAGAACAGTTCAGTTACCGGGCGCAAAGCGCCCGCAAATATTCCTGCCCCCTGATCCCTGCCCCCTGATCCCTGCCCCCTGATCCCTGCCCCCTGCCCCCTGATCCCTGATCCCTGATCCCTGATCCCTGATTCCTGATCCCTGATTCCTGATTCCTGATTCCTGATTCCTGATTCCTGACCCCTGAACATGACCTCTCTTCGCCGCAGCGGCATCTTGCTGCACCCGACCTCGCTTCCCGGCCCGCATGGATCGGGGGATCTCGGCCCCGCCGCCTTCCACTTCGTCGACTGGCTGGCGGCCAGCGGGCAAACGCTCTGGCAGGTCTTGCCGCTCGGCGGGATCGGGCCGGGAAACTCTCCGTACATGAGTCCCTCGGCCTTCGCCGGCAACGAGCTCCTGATCGAACTCGCGCATCTGCGCGACGCCGGCTGGCTGGCCGACGCGGACCTCCGCGCCGATGCGTCCCTGCGCGGCGAACGGGTCGATTACGGCGCCGTCTGGCCGTTCCGCATGTCGCGCCTGCGCCTGGCCGCCAAACGCTTCTTCGCGGACACGCGCCAGGACGCCCGCCGCGATTTCCAAGCTTTTTGTGAGGAAGAAGAAGGCGGCTGGCTCGACGATTATGCGTTGTTCATGGCGCTCGCAAGCCGGCTCGGGGAAGGCAAGGTCTGGCAGGAACTGCCCGCCGAACTCGTCCAGCGCAAGGCGCCGGCCCTGCGCGAAGCCGCCCGCTCGCTGGCCGGGGAGTGCGACTTCTGGAAATTCTGCCAGTGGCGTTTCGACCGGCAGTGGGCCGCGCTCAAGAAATACGCCAACGAACGCGGCGTGCGCATCGTCGGCGACATCCCCATCTTCGTGTCCGCGCACAGCGCCGACGTGTGGGCGCACCAGCGCCTGTTCGACCTCGACGCGCGCGGCTATCCGCGCGCCGTGGCCGGCGTCCCGCCCGATTATTTCAGCGCCACCGGCCAACGCTGGGGGAATCCCCTTTACCAGTGGGAAGAACACGAAAAGGACGGCTATCTTTGGTGGACCCAAAGAATGCGGCGCGTGCTCAAGCTTTGCGACATCGCGCGCATCGACCATTTCCGCGGCTTCGAATCGTATTGGGAAATCCCGGCCGCCGCGCCGACCGCCGTCGAAGGCCGATGGCGAAAAGGGCCGGGGCGGGCGCTGTTCGCCGGCATGCGCCAAGCCCTGGGCCTGGAAGACGGCCAGGCGCCGGGCGACTTCCGGATCATCGCCGAGGATCTGGGCATCATCACCCCCGAAGTCACGGCCCTGCGCCAGGCGACCGGCTTTCCGGGCATGCGCATCCTGCAATTCGCCTTCGACGGCAAAAGCGACAATCTCTACCTGCCGCACAATTTCGACGCGCAAACCGTCGTCTATACGGGAACGCATGACAACGACACGACGCGCGGCTGGTGGGAATCGCTGCCGGAAGCGCAGCGCGATTACGTCCGCCGCTACCTGCGCGTCGAGGGCGCGGCCGCCATCGCCTGGGACATGATCCACGCCGCGTCGGCGTCTGTGGCGGCGGTGGCGATCGTGCCGATGCAGGACGTGCTGGAACTCGATGGCTCGACGCGCATGAACCACCCCAGCGTCGGCGAAGGCAACTGGGAATGGCGCTTTGCCTGGAGCCAGGTCGCCCCCTGGCACGCCGAACGCCTGGCGGAACTGACCCGCCTGCACGGCAGGACGGCAAAGACGAAACATGAAAGCTGAGGCGCGAACGGGCGGCTGGAATGCTTCCGGTCTTTTCGG
>JAISQQ010000398.1 GCA_031274075.1 Accumulibacter sp. | reverse complement strand
TTTCCACAATTTAATTCCGTAGCGGTTTTCCTGCTTTGAAATCCTTCCGGGAGGCGTTCCCGGCGAGCGGGTTGCTGGGAAGGGCGGCGTGAGGCGGTCGATTCGCTTTCTTCTTTTCCACGCTGATAAATGGGAGGGTTCATCGCGTCACTTGTGGTTAAATAGTCGCCTGACACAAGAAAACACGTTTGCGAGGTGGCCATGGATCAGGAACTTCAACCACTCGACGCCGACGAATTGATGGGCTTTTCCGAGCGCATCGATCGCCTGTCGGACGAGGACGCGGAATGGGTCGGCCGGCTGTTCCAGGAGTGCATGCGCGCGCGCCTGCGCGAGGCGGAGCTACTGGAAGGCCAGGGCGGAGATAAAGGTGATAGCGGTGATAGCGGTGACAACGGTGATAGCGCGCGGCAGGTGGCCGGCATCCCGGCGTTCGATGCGCAGATGGCGCAGGTGGCGCTGGACGCCGCCGAATGGCTGAAGACGCTGTGGAACGTCGGCTACATGGGCGCCGGCAGCTTCCCCTCGCAGCCGCGCACGGCGTTTCCCGTGATCGGCCTGGAGGACGTTCTCAATTCGTCGCTGTTCGCCCGCATCCGGGAAGGCAAGCGTCCGCTCCCCTTCCCTCCTCCGACGCGCAACGGCCTGCCGTGGCACGATCTCGTCGAGGGGCCGTCCGAATCGCACGTGGTGGATGCCGAACTGGTCAGCGACGGAAGCGGCGACATGATCGGCGCGATCGTCGAAGGCTGCACCGACTGGCAGATCATCGAGGAAATCGGCAGGGGGAGCGAGTACGTCATCCAGTACCGCGGCAAGGGGCCCTTGTTCCGGCTCAACCTGAATCCATTCTTCAGCACCCTGCAACGGCAGGCGCCGCAATGGGAGCGGCAGATTCGCATCCAGGAGCGCGCGGGCGTGTGCAGCTACCACCTCGTCTGGCCCTCCAGCAGCGGCGCTCCCGCGCGGGAAATCCCGCTGCCGGCGGCGACCTGGGAGCGCGCCGAATCGGAAGCGGCCTACTGGGTGGCGATGAACCACCCGGAAATGTATGGCCGGATCCGCTTCGAGCAGATGACGCCGGACTGACACACCGCTCAAGGGGTCAGGGGGTCAGGGCGATTGCAGGAACACCGGCTCCGGCGTCAGTTCGACGCCGAATTTCGCCCGCACGTCGCGCTGCACGGCGCGCGTCAGGGCGATCACCTCGGCGCCGGTCGCGCCGCCGCGGTTGACCAGCACCAGCGCCTGCTTCTCGTACATGCCAACCGGACCCAGGTCGCGGCCCTTCCAGCCGGCCTGCTCGATCAGCCAGGCGGCGGCGAGCTTGACGCGGCCATCGGGCTGTGGGTAATGCGCGAGCCGCGGATGCGTCGCCAGCAGGCAGGCAGCCGTCTCTCCATCGACCACCGGGTTCTGGAAAAAACTGCCGGCGTTGGGGAGCCGCGCCGGATCGGGCAGCTTGCGCCGGCGCAGCGCGATCACCGCGTCGGCGATCTGCCGGGCATTGGGCTGCGCGATCCCGCGCGCGGCGAGTTCTCCGGCAAGCTCGGCATACGCGCTGATCGGCTGCCAGCGCTTCGGCAGGCGGAACGTCACTTCGGTGATGACGAAACGCCCGTCCAGATGCCAGCCTTCCCGCTTGAACACACTGTCGCGGTAGCCGAAGCGGCAGGCGGCGCGATCGAAACGCGCGTGCTCGCCAGTCCGCGTGTCGAAGGCAGTCAAGGCGTGGAAACGGTCACCGGCTTCCAGTCCGTAGGCGCCGATATTCTGGACTGGCGCCGCGCCCACAGTCCCGGGAATCAGCGCTAGATTCTCCAATCCCGGCCAGCCCTGCGCCAGAGTCCATTGCACCAGATCATGCCAGTTCTCGCCCGCTCCGGCGCTCACGTACCACGCGCCGGCATCCTCGCCGGCCAGCGCCCGGCCGGGAATCGCCACGTGCAGGACGAGGCCGTCGAAGTCACCGGCCAGTACCAGATTGCTGCCGCCGCCGAGGACGAAACGGCGTTGGCTAGCGGTGAACGCCGTCAGTTGCTCGCCCGCCGTGATGCGGACATAACGCCTGGCCCGGCCGGGCAAGGCCAGCGAGTTGAACGAAACGAGAGAAACGTTTTCCTGAACTCGGGACGATTCAGTCGGCACGGTGGGGCGCATACGAGGCTGATTCCTGAAGCAATTGCAACTGACCCGCTTTTTCCTGTTTTCGTTCCATCGGAATGTGGCCGCCAACCACTTCGGGCACTTCATTACCCCAGTGCTCCCAGCCCTCGCGGCAGTGACGAGCGAACAGTTCGAGGTAAGGGCCGGGGCTGCAAGACTCGACGATGCCATAGAACTCGTCGGGCTTGCGCGAATGCTCGCGCTTTTGCGTAGCGAGAAAATTGACCTGACGCCGGCCGGGCGGCAGGGTGCGCAGGTTGCCGCGCACGCCGAACAAGACGATCTCGGTGACGTTGCGGAAATAGAACCCGACGCCCCGTCCGTCCGGTCCGCCGTCTTTACGGATCTTGTGCCAGACGATGTTGGACTTGTAGCAAAATCCCCACGCTTGGAGAACGGCCAAACCTTCCGCCAGCAGGGCGTTGGGAACCCATAGGTACAGGTGGCTGGCCGGCGCGGCGACGGTGGCCACCGGGATGGCCTTGATGTCGTCCAGCGTCAGCGTCGAATAGCGCGACAAGCGCTTGTGCTCCGGCGCCATCTTGCCGGTCCGGTTCTGGAATTGCCATGGGGGATCGGCCAGGATCGCGCCGAACCGGCCTTTGACCGAATTGGCGAAATCCTCGGCGGCGGTTTGCATCAGCAATCTTCTTCGTAAAGAGACTTCTTTATACCGAGAACGAGCAACGGGCATCCACCGCCGCTGCCGCCCTGTATCTTGGACAGCAGCTTGCTCATATTCTAGTATCGGCTTTTCTCACAACACCGGCGCCAGCCAGCGCTCGGCTGCGGCGATGCCCAGGCCGGAGCGGGCGGCCCAGTCTTCCAGTTGGTCGCGGGCGATTTTGCCGACGGTGAAGTAGCGCGCTTGCGGATGGGCGAGGTAGAAGCCGGAGACGGAGGCGGCGGGGGTCATGGCATACGATTCGGTCAGCGCCATGCCGGCGTTGTCTGGCGCGTCGAGCAGCCGGAACAGGCCGTCCTTGGCGGTGTGGTCGGGGCACGCGGGGTAGCCGGGGGCCGGGCGGATGCCGCGGTATTGCTCGCGGATCAGCGCGTCGTTGTCCAGTTGCTCGCCGGGCGCGTAGCCCCAGTAGCCGGTGCGCACTTCGCGGTGCAGCCATTCGGCGCAGGCTTCGACCAGGCGGTCGGCGAGCGCCTTGAGCAGGATCGCGTGGTAGTCGTCGTGCGCGGCCTCGAACTCGGCGAGCTTTTTCTCGATGCCGATGCCGGCGGTGACGGCGAAGGCGCCGATCCAGTCGGGAACGCCTTTTTCGGCCACGAAATCGGCCAGGCAGTAGTGCGGCTTGCCGGACGGACGTTCCTGCTGCTGGCGCAGGTTGCGCCAGACCATCCGGGTTTCCCGGCGCGTCTCGTCGGCGTAGAGGACGATGTCGTCGCCGGCGGCGTTGGCCGGATAAAGGCCGAAGACGGCGTTCGCTGCCAGCCACTTTTCGTCGATGATCCGGTCCAGCATGGCCTTGCCGTCGGCAAACAGCGAGCGCGCCGTTTCGCCGACGACGGCATCGTCGAGAATCCCGGGGAATCTGCCGGCGAGATCCCAGGCGCGGAAGAAGGGGCTCCAGTCGATGTACCGCGCCAGCGCGGCCAGGTCGACCTGGCGCAGGACGTGCCGGCCGGGCCGGGCGGGCGCGGCCGGACGGTAGGCCGGGTCGGCGTTCCAGGCGAAGCGCCGGGCGCGGGCCTCGGCCAGCGTGAGCAGCGGCAGGCGTGGCCGCTTGACGTGCTGTCCGCGCACACGCTCGTGGTCGGCGGCGATTTCCTGCCGGTAGCCGGCCGACTGCCCGGCCGAGAGGAGGCGCGTGACGACGCCGACGGCGCGCGAGGCGTCCGGCACGTAGACGACGGTGCCTTCGTAGTTCGGCGCGATCTTGATCGCCGTATGCGCGCGGCTGGTCGTCGCGCCGCCGATCAGCAGGGGAAGGTCGAAGCCTTGGCGCTGCATCTCGGCGGCGACGTGGCTCATCTCCTCCAATGACGGCGTGATCAGGCCCGACAGGCCGATCGCCTGCGCGCCGTGTTCCCGGGCCGCGTTCAGGATCCTCTCGCACGGCGCCATGACGCCGAGATCGACGACTTCGTAGCCGTTGCAGCCGAGCACCACGCCGACGATGTTCTTGCCGATGTCGTGCACGTCGCCCTTGACCGTGGCCAGGATGATCCGGCCCTTGCCGGCCGCGCCGGTGCGCCGCTTTTCCTCCTCGATGAACGGCAGCAGGTGGGCGACGGCCTGCTTCATCACGCGGGCCGATTTGACCACCTGCGGCAGGAACATCTTGCCGGCGCCGAACAGGTCGCCGACGACGTTCATGCCGGCCATCAGCGGCCCTTCGATGACCGCCAGCGGCGGCTTGCCCGCGGCGGCCAGCGCGGCGCGGCATTCCTCGGTGTCGGCGACGACAAATTCGGTGATGCCCTTGACCAGCGCGTACTCCAGCCGCCGCTCGACGGGCAGCGCGCGCCAGGCGAGATCGGGCGTTTTCTCCCTGGCCCGGCCTTCCCTGACCGTCTGCGCGAACTCGACGAGCCGTTCGCCGGCGTCCGGCGCGGTGTTGAGCACCACCGCCTCGACCTTGGCGCGCAAGGCCGGATCGAGATCGTCATAGACGCCGAGCATGCCGGCGTTGACGATGCCCATCGACAGGCCGGCCTTGACCGCGTGGTAGAGAAAGACCGTGTGGATCGCCTCGCGCACGGCGTCGTTGCCGCGGAAGCTGAAAGAGACGTTCGACACGCCGCCGGAAATCTGCGCCCGCGGCAGATGGGCGCGAATCCAGCGGCAGGCCTCGATGAAGTCGAGCGCGTAGTTGTCGTGTTCCTCGATGCCGGTGCCGATCGCCAGGATCGCCGGATCGAAGACGATGTCCTCGGCCGGGAAACCGATGCCGGCGAGCAAGCGGTAGGCGCGCTCGCAGATCGCGATCTTGCGTTCGTAGCTGTCCGCCTGCCCCTTTTCGTCAAAGGCCATGACCACCACCGCCGCGCCGTAGCGCCGCGCCAGGCGGGCGTGTTCGAGGAAGCCGGCTTCGCCCTCTTTCAGCGAGATCGAATTGACGATGCCCTTGCCCTGGAGGCACTTGAGGCCGGCCTCGATCACTTCCCACCTCGACGAATCGAGCATCACCGGCACGCGCGAGATGTCCGGTTCGGCGGCGATCAGCTTGAGGAAGCGTTCCATCGCGGCGGGCGAATCGAGCAGGGCTTCATCCATGTTGACGTCGATCAGCTGCGCGCCGTTTTCCACCTGCTGGCGGGCGACCGCCAGCGCGTCGTCGAAGCGACCCTCCAGGATCATCCGCGCGAAAGCGCGCGAGCCGGTGACGTTGGTGCGCTCGCCGACGTTGACGAACAGCGACTCCGGCCCGACGTTGCACGCTTCCAGGCCCGAAAGGCGCAGCTTCGGCGCGATCGCGGCCGGCGTGCGCGGCGCGAGGCCGGCCACCGCGCGGGCGATGGCGGCGATGTGCGCGGGCGAAGTGCCGCAGCAGCCGCCGACGATGTTGACCAGGCCGTGTTTCGCCCAATCGGCGATCTCGCCGGCGAGCCTCTCCGGCGTTTCGTCGTAGCCGCCGAAGGCATTCGGCAGGCCGGCGTTCGGATGCGCCGAAACGTAGCCGTCGCAGACGCGCGCGAGTTCCTCCACGTACGGGCGCAATTCCCGGGCGCCGAGCGCGCAGTTGAAGCCGAACGACAGCGGCCGGACGTGGCGCAGCGAGTTCCAGAAAGCCTCCGCCGTCTGTCCCGACAAGGTGCGCCCGGAAGCGTCGGCGATCGTGCCCGAGATCATCACCGGCCAGCGCCGTCCGGCGGCGTCGAAAAAGCGCTCGATGGCGAACAGCGCCGCCTTGGCGTTGAGCGTGTCGAAGATCGTTTCCACCAGCAGGATGTCGACGCCGCCTTCGGTCAAACCGTCGACCGCCTCCGAATACGCCTCGACGAGCTGGTCGAAGCTGACGTTGCGGTAACCGGGATCGTTCACGTCCGGCGAAAACGAAGCCGTGCGCGAGGTCGGGCCGAGCACGCCGGCGACGAAGCGCGGCTTTTCCGGATCCCGGGCGGTGAATTCGTCGCAGACTTCGCGCGCCAGGCGCGCGCCGGCGACGTTGAGTTCATGGACGACCGATTCGAGCCGGTAATCCGCCTGCGACAGCGCGGTGGCGTTGAAAGTGCAGGTTTCCAGGATGTCGGCCCCGGCGGCGAGATAATCGGCGTGGATACCGCGGATCACCCCGGGCTGGGTCAGCAGCAGGATGTCGTTGTTGCCCTTGAGATCGCGCGCGTGCTCCCGGAAGCGTTCGCCGCGGTAATCGGCTTCCCGCAACTCGTGCCGCTGGATCATCGTCCCCATCGCGCCATCGAGCACGAGCAGGCGTCGTTGCAACAAGGAAACGAGTTCGGCGCTACGGTCGGGCTGCATAAGAAAACCTCGCATAAAAAACCCGTCCGGCATCATGAGCGGACGGGTTCCGGCAACGCTTGCCGCTGAAGAACGGCGTTCACTCGCACGATATGGCACGCGGCCCGTGTCCTGAACGCCCGATGTTTGTCTCCATCCACGTCCGGCGGGCCGGACGAAAGCACGGAGCGGGATTATCCCCCTGAAGGGGGAGGTTGCCAACCGGAGCCGGTTTTCGATGAACGAAGATCGATCACGATCAGGCGCGCGCCTCGACAGCGATTCTCGCGCTCGCGTCCGGCTCCCGCCGTTCCCGCGCTTTCCCTCTTTCCCCTTTTCCTCTATTCCCGTCCGCGCGCGGCCAAATCCGGGAAGCGGTGGATCGCCCACAATGCACCCATCAGCGCCAGCAGTGCCAGCGCGCCGCCGCAGACGCCGATCCAATGCTGCCCGGCATGGGTCACGACCAGCCCGCCCAGCAAGGCTCCCGCGCCGATGCCGACGTTGTACAGCCCCGAAAACAGCGACATCGCCACGTCCGCCGTATCCCACGCCAGCCACAG
>JAISQQ010000382.1 GCA_031274075.1 Accumulibacter sp. | reverse complement strand
ACATCATGGGCTTTTTCGGCGGCTTCGTGCTCTCCGCCATCAAGCGCGATCGCGGCCTGAAAGACTGGGGTTCGATGATCGAAGGCCACGGCGGCATGCTGGACAGGGTGGATTCGATCGGTTTTTCCGCGCCGATTTTTTTCCACGTGGTGCGCTATTGGTGGGTGTAGACGGGAAGAGAAGGCAGGAAACCGGCGACCGGCCTTCCGGCCCGGGCGTCCCCGGCTTTCCCGCGGGCGGAATTCCAGACCGGAAACGGACGGGTTTTCTTGGCTTGGCTTGACTCAGAAGCTGTTTTGGAAATTAGAAAGACATTTGAGAAGCAGAGGGATCATCCAGGGTAGGGCGCGATCTCCGAGCGCGCCGGGGGGCGGCATCCTGGGTAGGGCGCGATCTCCGAGCGCGCCGGGGGGCGGCGGTTTCGGAGAAACCGCCCTACCTTCACCCAGTGCTCGAATTGAGGTTTTTGGGATCCAAGCATTTCTCGTACCCATTTTTTCAAAACAGCTTCTTACACAAGCCCATTATGGAAGCCTCCCTTCGAGCCGCCTCTGGGAGCGCGGGGCACCAGCCCCGCAACAGCGGCAACAAGTATCATGACGCTGTTGCGGGGCTGGTGCCCCGCGCTCCCAGAGAAAATCGCAGACAGGTTCTCGGAGGACAGAAGACAGAGGACAGTAAGATTTCCGTCGCTTCGCTCCGTTGTGTGGAAAAGACGGGACGCCCGTCGGGCGCGAATGGTTTTGCGTTACTCATACTGATCTGTCCTCTGTCTTCTGTCCTCTGTCCTCTGACCCCCTGTCCTCTGTCTTCTGACCTCCGAGAAACAACCGGTAGGCCGCGTTGCCGGTTTCGTTCCAGTGGACATAGCCCAGGTTTTTCAGGAAGGCCTTGAACTCTCCCTTTTCGCTGGGCGGCACTTGCATGCCGACCAGCACCCGCCCGTAATCGGCGCCGTGATTGCGGTAGTGGAACAGGCTGATGTTCCACCCGGAACTCATCTGGCTGAGGAAATGCATCAGCGCTCCCGGCCGCTCGGGGAATTCAAAGCGATAGACGATCTCGTGATCGACGCGCGGCGCGTGACCGCCGACCAGATGCCGCAGGTGCAGCTTGGCCATCTCGTCGTCGGTCAGGTCGAGCGTGGGATAGCCGTTTCGCCGCAGCAGCTCGACCAGCTTGAGCGATTCGGCGCGCGAGGCGACCTGCACGCCGACGAACACCCGCGCCTCGCGCGGATCGTTGTAGCGATAGTTGAACTCGGTGATGTTGCGCTTGCCGATCAGCGTCACGAACTGCTTGTAGGAACCCGGACGCTCGGGCAGCGTCACCGCCAGCACCGCCTCGCGGCGCTCGCCGACCTCGGCGCGCTCGGCGACGAAGCGCAGGCGGTCGAAATTGATGTTCGCGCCGGAGGCCACCGCGACCAGCGTCTTGCCGCGCAGGCGATGCTGGCGCGCGTATTCCTTGGCGCCGGCGATGGCCAGCGCGCCGGCCGGTTCGAGCACCGCGCGCGTATCCTCGAAGACATCCTTGATCGCCGCGCAGATGGCGTCGGTATCGACGCGCAGCATTTCGTCGACGTATTGGCGGCACAGGCGGAAAGTCTCCTCGCCGACGTATTTCACCGCCGCGCCGTCGGCGAACAGGCCGACCTGCTTCAGGCGCACGCGCCGCCCGGCGGCCAGCGAGCGCGTCATGGCGTCGGCGTCCGCCGCCTCGACGCCGATCACCCGGATTCCCGGCCGCAGGCGCTTGACGTAGGCCGCCACGCCCGAAATCAGCCCGCCGCCGCCGACGCAGCAGAACACGGCGTGGATCGGCCGCGGATGCTGGCGCAGGATCTCCATGCCGATCGTGCCTTGCCCGGCGATCACCTCCGGGTCGTCGAACGGATGCACGAAGCTGAGCCTTTCGGCCTTTTCCAGCTCCAGCGCGTGCGCGCAGGCTTCGTCGAACGACTCGCCGGCGAGCACCACCTCGCCGCCCCGGCTCCTGACCGCGTCGACCTTGATCGCCGGCGTCGTCGTCGGCATCACCACCACCGCCCGGCAGCCGATTTTCGCCGCCGCCAGCGCCACGCCCTGCGCGTGATTGCCCGCCGAAGCGCAAATCACGCCGTGCCGGACGCGCTCCGGCGAAAGCCCGGCGATCTTGTTGTACGCGCCGCGCAGCTTGAACGAAAACACCGGCTGCGTATCCTCGCGCTTGATCAGCACCGTGTTCCCCGACACCTCCGAAAGCCCCGGCGCCACGTCGAGCGGCGTTTCCACGGCAACGTCGTAAACCTGTGCGTTGAGGATCTTTTCGAGATAATCGATGGACATAGTTCAGGGATCAGGGATCAGGGATCAGGGATCAGGGATCAGGAATCAGGAATCAGGAATCAGGAATCAGAGGACAGTAATATTTGCGGGCGCTTCGCGCCCGGTAATTTGGATTATCCTCTGTCCTTAGCTTTCTGTCCTCTGATCCTCGACCTCTGATTCCCGACCTCTGATCCCCGACCTCTGATCCCTGACCTCTGTCCTTCGAAATGCCCTCACAAGATTCGCTCCGTTTTCGTGAAATGACGCCGGACGACTATCCGGCGATGATCGACCTGATGCGCCGCGCGCCGGGGGTGTCGGTGCGCGACGCGGATACGCCGGAAGGGCTGGCGCGTTTCCTGGCGCGCAATCCCGGACTCAGTTTCGTCGCCGAAGTCGACGGCCGGCTGGCCGCCTGCCTGATGGGCGGGCACGACGGCCGGCGGGGACACCTGCACCATCTCGCCGTCGACGCCGGCTGCCGGCGCCAGGGCATCGCCTCGGCGCTCGTCGAACGCTGCCTGTCGGCGCTCGAAAAGCAAGGCATCCACAAGACGCATATCGACGTGTATCGGAACAACGCGGCAGGCAACGGCTTCTGGGAAAACGCCGGCTGGACCCGGCGCGACGATACCCACCGCTTCTCGATCGTGCGCGGCGGAAGCGAGAGCGCCTAGTTCAGGGGGCAGCCGGTATGGGTTAGGGCGAGCGAAGCAAACCCCAACAAAAAGCAGACTCAACAGGTCGTGGCGGAAGAAAGGTGGTGATGTTGGGGTTCGCTTCGCTCACTCCAACCTATATGGGCTGTTGGTTGTTGCGGGAAACCGAAAAAGCGTTGCTTGTGGCTCAGAATCTTGGGGATGTCTCGGGCGACTGGATGCAATTCAGCGGCGGAACGGAGATCGCTCGCCGCCAAATCGTTCAACTAGAGGAAATTACTTGCCTTTCTTGGGTAGAGAAGGTTTTGGATGGTTCGGCGCTTGAGTAAGCACAGAACCCGCCAAGGTTTTTGCAGTAACCGTTGAACTTTTCTGCTGCAAGACCTTACCCGCCAAAGAAGCGGTTCTTTGAGATGATTTCTCATTTGTAGCCATAGCAAACTCCTAAACTGCATCAGAAACGAATCCAAAAAGTCTGGACAATTCGACTTTTTTCTGTAGAATCGCCTCCGATCATTCCACAAAAACCCGGCGCAAGCCGGAACCTTGCTGAAGTCTAAAAGCCCGTTGCCTTGGAGGGGAAGCGGCTTTTTTGTACCCTCAGCAACGGTGGACGCTACTATATTTTGTGAAGAATTTCAATAAGACTACTAGATTTAGTTGCTACAGGGAGAATCGCAGGATATTTGCCGCGGTGTTCGGCTTGCTGCTAGACTCACATTCATGTTGACTTACGCTTTCCGTATCCGGGGACAAAACCCAGAGACGCTGCCAATCAAGCGACTCGGAGAGTATCTTGTCGCCTTGTCGACCTTGCTTGGACAGGAAACTCCCTTGCGCTTTGAACGTATCGTCAAGGGCAGCGCAAAACTGAAATTCCGCGCCAGCGAAACCGACGCGACGATAGTCGAGTATCAGGCACGTTTCGCGGCGCAGGATGAGGGAGCGCGTAAACATTATCTCAAGTTGGACGACATGCTCCGTGAGGACAAAGCCAGCGCCGAATTCCGGCAAGAAAAAAAAGGCGCTCTCCCCCTTCTGGAATTACCGGGTATCGCCGCCAATGCCACGCTTTTCCCGATAGTACGCGATACCTGTGAATTTCATGGGCGCATCATTCGTGTCGGCGGGCGTGACGATACGATCCCGGTCGGATTGCAAACGCCTTCTGGCGATGTCATTGCTTGCACAGCCAGTCTGGAAATGGCCAAGAAGCTTAAAGCCTGGTTGTTGGAACCGATCGATGTACTGCTTTCCGGTCTCGGAAAATGGACGCGTGACGCTGACGGGAAATGGTCGATAGTGGAATTTCGCGTCGATGCGGCAGAACCCATGAATACCGAAGGGTTCGAAGAAGCTTTGCGAGCCGTTCAGAAAAGCGGTTCAGGTTGGGATGTCGAAGCTGATCCGGAAACTGCCTGGCTTGCGCTGCGTCAGACCACATGATGGATACCGTCGTCGCTCTGGATGCCAATGCGCTGATTACCCTGTTTTCCAACAAAGGCGAAGTGGGAAAGAAAGCCAGAATTCACTTTTTGATTGATGAAACAAGGAAATCCAGGGGACGCCTCATCATTCCCGCGCCCGCGCTCTCTGAATTTTCCGTTCGCGCCAAACCAGAAGAAATCCGACTGTTGTTGGAAGAGAGGATTTTCAGGGTCGCGCCTTTCGATACGCGGGCGGCGTTGGAATGCGGAACAATCTACAAAACATGGCTTTCTGGGCAGTCGAAACCCGAGCTTAAAATAAAGATTAAATTTGATCGTAAAACTAACTCCGGTTTGAAACCCCGCCCTTCAGGGCGGTGGGAGCCAAACCCCGGCCTGAAGGCCGGGGTTTCGGCGACCGTTTTGGGAGGGGATGCAAACCCCTTCCA
>JAISQQ010000343.1 GCA_031274075.1 Accumulibacter sp. | reverse complement strand
GGAGTCGGTTCGGGTCATGGTTGGGCTTTCTGGATGAAGTGAGTGAAAAAAGAAAACCTCGCTTTCCCGAGGAAAAGAGGGGCGGATAGGCGAAGCGGGAAAGACGCGGCGGAAACTGCCGCGCGAATACACCCCGGCGCGTGGCGCGTCAACGCGAAAAACCGCGCCACGACGGGATTCGGGCACGGTCAAGGGACGATGTGTGCGGCAAGAATCGGGCCAGCTTGACCCAAGCCCGGGTGGAAAGATGCCGCGTCACTTTATCCCTCTTGCTCACGTTTTTTCCACAGACACCACGAACTGAACAGTCCCCGAGTCTCCGCCAGAAAGCGGAAAAAGGCAAGGGTGTCAGGGATCAGGTGTCAGGAATCAGGGATCAGTCCAGTTACCGGGCGCGAAGCGCCCGCAAATATTACTGTCTTCTGTCTTCCGTCTTCTGTCTTCTGATACCGTCATTCCCCGGCGCGAAGCGCCGGTAAACCCTGTTCCCTGCCACCTGTCCCCTGATCCCTGAGAACCTTCCCCCTGGGAGCGCGGGGCACCAGCCCCGCAACAGCGGTGGTGGCGTCATGGCGCGGGTCAAATGCGGGGCTGGTGCCCCGCACTCCCAAGGGACGGCCCGGAGAGAGGCTTGCGTAATGGGCTTGTTTCAAGAGCCGTCGAATACATAAGCGGCGGCTGCGCCGGAGAGAAAACCTGGGAGCGCGGGGCACCAGCCCCGCAACAGCGGGGGTGGCGTCATGGCGCGGGTCAAATGCGGGGCTGGTGCCCCGCGCTCCCAAGGGACGGCTCGGAGAGAGGCTTGCGTAATAGGCTTGTTTCAAGAGCCGTCGAATACATAAGCGGCGGCTGCGCCGCCGGAGAAAACGACCGGCGGGAGGTGTTTCCGCAACTTGCGGAAACGATTTTTATAACACATTGATTTATAACGATAATTTTTACGATACGACAGTATTACTGTCTTCTGTCATCTGTCACCTGTCCTCTGAAAGCAGCAGCCGTCCGGCTTCCGCCGCCATGTCGCCGGCGTTCGGGCGGAAGGCGAAGGGGCGCGCTTGCGGCAGTTTGCGGAACAGGCTGTGGCTGCTGCGCCGGTAGGCCGGGTCGTAGTGCCGCTCGATCAGCTCGCGGAACAGTTCCGCCTTGGCCTTGGCGTCGACCAGAGCCTGCCAGTGGCCGACGCGCTGATGCCCGTGCTGGCCGGCCAGGCACGAGAGCAGGCTTTTGAATCGTTCCGGCGCGTCGAACAGCGCCGCGTAATCCTCGCACAGGAAAGCCACCCGGTCGTCGATCCCGGCTTCGACCCGGATGCAGCTGGAATCGGCCAGCGCCCGCATCAGCGCGTCGGGCAACTGGATCTGGCCGATCTTCCTGCTTTCCGCTTCGACGAACACCGGACGCGCCGCGTCGAGCCTTTCCAGCGCTTGCAGCAGGCGGGTGTCGAATCCTTTCTGGCTCGGCTGCGCTTCGCCCGGCAGCGAGCCGAGCAGGGAGCCGCGATGCCGGGCCAGGTGCTCCAGGTCGAGCGTCTGCGCGCCGCGTTCGGCCAGCGCGCGCAATAGCCGGGTCTTGCCGCTGCCGGTCAGGCCGGCGAGCACCCGGAACGAGAAGCGCGCCGGCAGCTCCGCCAGGCGTTCCAGGACGTGGCGCCGGTAGAGCTTGTAGCCGCCTTCGAGCTGGCAGGCTTTCCAGCCGATCATCCGGAACCAGGCGGTCATGGCGCCCGAGCGCTTGCCGCCGCGCCAGCAGTAGATCAGCGGCTTCCAGTAGATCGGCCGGTCGGCGAACAGCGTTTCGAGCTGCGCGGCGATATTCCTGGCCACCAGCGCCGCGCCGTAGCGGGTCGCCTCGAAGGGCGAAACCTGCTGGTACATCGTGCCGACGGCGACGCGTTCCTCGTTGCTCAACACCGGGGCGTTGAGCGCGCCGGGAATATGGTCGTCGGCAAACTCGAGCGGCGTGCGCACGTCGATGAGGCTGTCGAAACGGCCAAGCTCTGAGAGCGGTGCAAGCGGGTTCATCATGGTCGGCAAACGGTGGATAATCGACTCTCGAATGAAGCGTGGAAGCCGGCGGGAGGAAAAACCGGAAACGTTCCGATGGCGTGTGTTCCGATACCGTGTTCCAGCTTCGATTGTAATTGAGGATACCCATGGACAAGCTTCGCCTGACCCAACTTTCCCACGGCGGCGGCTGCGGCTGCAAGATCGCTCCGGCCGTGCTCGCCGACATGCTTCGCGCGCTGCCGCGAACACAGGGCTTTCCCGAGCTCATGGTCGGCACGGAGACCGCCGACGACGCGGCGGTCTACCGCCTGAACGATTCGCAGGCGCTGATCGCCACCACCGATTTTTTCATGCCCATCGTTGACGATCCCTTCGATTTCGGGCGCATCGCGGCGACCAACGCCATTTCCGACATCTACGCCATGGGCGGACGCCCGATCCTGGCGCTGGCCATCGTCGGCATGCCGGTCGATACGCTGCCGATGGAAGCCATCCAGCAAATCCTCGCGGGCGGCGCCAGCGTCTGCGCGCGCGCCGGCATCCCGCTGGCCGGCGGCCATTCGATCGACGCCCCGGAGCCGATCTACGGCCTGGTGGCGCTCGGCCTGGCGCACCCGGAGCGGGTCAAGCGCAACAGCCGGGCGCGCGACGGCGACCTGTTGATCCTCGGCAAACCGCTGGGCATCGGCATTCTCGGCAGCGCGATGAAAAAAGGCGTGCTCGACGCCGAAGGCTACCGGCAGTTGCTCGACACCGCCACTCAGCTCAACAGCGTCGGCGCGGATCTGGCCGCGCTCGACGGCGTGCATGCGCTGACCGACGTTACCGGCTTCGGCCTGCTGGGACACCTGCTCGAACTGTGCCGCGGCGCCCGGCTCGGCGCCTGCGTCGAAGCGGACAAGCTGCCGCTGCTGCCCGCCGCCG
>JAISQQ010000274.1 GCA_031274075.1 Accumulibacter sp. | reverse complement strand
GATGGTGTTGACGCCGGCGCCGGCGCGGACGATCAGCGACAGCGAGCGTCCCGCTTCGATGCTGGCGCCGGTGACCCGCTTGGAACGGACGACCAGGATTTCCACGCCGGCGATCGCCGAGGGCAGCGCCTCGGCGGACAGATCGGGCGCGAGCGCGACCTCGCAACCCAGCGCTTCGAGATCGGCAACCATCTTGGCGGATACCTTGTCGGCAATCAGGATTTTCATGGCGGCTCCTTCGTAGATTCCTTCGTACTTTGCAAGTAATGATTCGGATGGAGGTGCAAACCAGCGCAACCGTTCGCACAGCTCGATGTGGCTTTGCTGGCTTTTCAGAGGACGAAAGACAATTCAGTGACCGGACGCTCCGTACTCGCAAGCCCGCTTTGCCATCGCCACTGTACGATGTTACCATCCGCTTCGAAAAAATGACAAAAGGGGAAGCTGTCGGAAATACACTTATAACGGCGGCGGCATGATTCGTCCCGCCGGAAAGAAAGGATCGAGGAAAAAGTGAACGCGGCAGGGGCAAAATGGGGAAGTTTGGCACGATTCTTGCGGTTTTTCCTTTCTTCCCTTCCTCCCTTGACTCGCTGTCGATGGCCCGGCCCGTTTCGTCTTGCGAAATGGGCCGGGCTTTTTCTCGTTTCCTCCGGAGGAGTGCGCCCATGAAGCCTTTGCGAGTGCGCGGAAAGGCCGGCGAGGCGGCTGGCCGCCGGTCCGCTGATCGTCAGTCTGGTTTTTCTCTCGTCATGTTTTTTGACGGGCGGGCAAGGCCCGATTCCGGCGACGCTTACGGACTTTTCCCGACTGAATGAGCCAATGAGGTGAAAGACGCATGGAAAGCTCCCGCAAACTGATCATGCTGGTGGACGACAACCGCACCAATCTTCTGACCGGAAAAACGGCGCTGTCGGAAGGCTACATGGTGCTGACGGTTTCCTCCGCTGCGAAAATGCTGGAAACGCTGGAATGGAGCAAGCCGGAACTGATCCTTCTGGATGTCGACATGCCCGGAATGAACGGCTTCGAGGCGATCAAGGCGCTCAAGGAGAAGCAGAAAACGCGGGACATTCCCGTCATATTCCTGACCGCCCTGGACGAAAGCGAGGATGAACTGGAGGGGCTGCGGCTCGGCGCGGTTGATTACGTCACGAAACCGTTTTCGCCGCCGCTGCTGCGCAAGCGCGTCGAGTTGCATCTGCTCATGGAAGATCAGAAACGCGCGCTCCAGAAGTACAACGACAACCTCCAGAATATGGTGGAGGCGAAAACCAGGACCATCGTCAAGCTCCAGAACAAGATTCTGACAGCCATGGCGGAGATGGTCGAAGGCCGTGACGACGTCACCGGGAGCCACATCGCGAACACGCAGCGCTACCTGAGGATTCTCCTGTCCGCCGTGACCAATGTGGAATCCTGGAAGGAACAGACTTCCGAATGGGATATCGAACTGCTTCTTCAGTCTTCCCAACTGCACGATGTCGGCAAGATCGCCATCAGCGACAGCATCCTCAAAAAACCGGGAAAGCTGACCAGGGAGGAATTCGACGAGATAAAACGGCATGTGGTCTTCGGCGTGGGCTTCATCGAAAGGTTGGAAGACGGCGAGGAAGACAGCCGTTTCTTGCAATACGCCAAGATTTTCGCCGCGTTTCATCACGAAAAATGGGACGGCTCCGGGTATCCCCGCGGCCTTTCCGGCGAGGATATTCCGCTGCTCGGACGCATGATGGCGGTAGTCGACGTGTACGACGCCCTGACTTCCAAACGCCCCTATAAAAAGGCGTTCAGCCACGAGGAAGCCGCCCGGATCATCATGGAAGGCAAGCGGACGCACTTTGATCCAACGCTGGTCGACCTGTTTGAACAGGTGGCCGGGACGTTCCGGCGGTCGTCAAACTCCATGTCGTCATAAGTTAGCGGAGCGGGTCGTCAGCAAAATTTGCCGTGTCGTACATCGAAAGTAAGAATGGCTATGGATAAACACAAGCAGTTACTGGACGCTATTTTTGACGCCTCGCTGGACGGCGTGCTCGCCCTGTCGGAATCAATTGAAAAACCGCACGCCACCGCCATCTATTCTGCGTTGTTTCCGGGCTGGGAAAATTTGCGCTACAACGAACCGCTCGAGGTCGTGCGTAATTTTTATCTGCAATATCTTAGCGATGTCGACGTGCTCCTCGAACTCGTTGCCGAAGTCCGCCGGACGCGGGAACGCCGCGAAGGAAGAATACATCTGCTCGATGGACGTGTGTTGCAGGTAATCGGCAAAGTCATCAAAGCCGAGGACGGCAGTGAAATCGAGGTATGGACTTACCGCGACATCACCGAACGATGCCGGCAGGATGAACAGTTGCAATTGCGTCTCCAGATCATCACGGCGGTTCTCGATGCGTCCGGCGACGCCATTTTCGCGATCGTGGAAGGATTGGAAAAACCCTTGGCCAACGCCAGGTATTCTTCACTCTTTCCGGGCTGGGACAAAGACCTGCGTTACGGTCAGCCGCTCGAGGAAGTCGAGGATTTTTTTGCCCGCTATCTCGTCGACTGGAAAGTACACGTCGATTTGGTCGCCAAGGTCCGGCAGACAAAGCAATACCACCAGGCCATCATTCATCACAAGGATGGCCGGATTATCGACATGTCCGGCAAGATGGTGCACGCCGAGTTCATTCAGCGCGGCGCGCTGGAAATTTACACGCTCAGAGACATTACCGGAGAAGTCCGCGGCCGGCAAAAATTGCTGGCCATGCAGATGACGGTGGATAATTTGTCCGCGCCGGTCGTCTGGTTTGACATCACAGGGAAAATCACTTACGTCAATCGGGCGGCGTGCGCTGCCCTCGGGTATGACGGACCGGCGGAAATGGTCGGAGGAGACCATTTGGCGTTTTTACGCAACGTGGCATATGACGACGGCGTTTTCGATACCTGGGGCACGATTCTCGCGGCGTTGCGGGAAAACCTGCACATCCGCTTTGACCATACGTCGATTGCCAGGAAAGACGGTACGCGCTTGCCGTGCACGATACTGATCGATTATATCGACCAGGGCAGCGAACCTTTTTTGGCGGTCTGCTTCCACGATTTGTCCGAACAAATCCAGCGGATCGAGGCGGAACGGGCAACGGAAGCAAAATCGGGCTTTCTGGCCCGCATGAGCCATGAGATCCGCACGCCGATGAACGCCATCATCGGTTTGAGCGAGCTGGCGCAGAGAGAATACGGCAAGCCCAAGGCGCTGGAGTACATCACGGGCATCAAGAGCGCCGGGGCGAGTTTGCTGGCCATCATCAACGACATTCTGGATTTTTCCAAAATCGAATCCGGCAACCTGCCGATCAATCCCGCGCCCTACGATACCGCCTCTCTGCTGAACGACGCGCTGACCATCATCCGCGTCCGGATAGCGGAAACGCCGCTCGAACTGATCGTGGATGCGTCTCCCGATATCCCCCGCGCCATGATCGGCGACGCGGGCCGCATCAAGCAGATCCTGCTCAATCTGCTCAGCAATGCCGTGAAGTACACGAACGAGGGTTTCATCAAGTTCTCCATTTCCTGCAAGCCTGTGGGAGAAAACGCGATCGGGCTGACCTTCGTCGTCGAGGACAGCGGCATTGGCATCAGGCAGGAGGACATGCCGAAGCTGTTCGGAGAGTTCGCGCGCATCGACGAAAAGCGTAACAGCAGGATCGAGGGCACGGGCCTTGGACTGGCCATAGCCCGCAGTCTGTGCCAGGCCATGAGCGGCGACATCACGGTAAGCAGCGAATACGGCAGGGGTTCCGTCTTTACCGCCACCATGACGCAGATCGTAGACGACTGGAAGCCGATGGGAGATATGGCGGACATGCCGGCCAGGCGCGCGGAGGCGCAACGCGTCACCTTCATCGCGCTGGAAGCCGACGTGCTGATCGTTGACGATTTTCCCAGCAATCTGCTGGTGGCCGAAGGTTTGCTCGTTCCCTACAAAATGCGCGTGTTTACCTGTCTGAATGGCCGCGAGGCGGTGGATCTGGTGCGCGAGCGTCCCTTTGACCTGGTGCTGATGGATCACATGATGCCGGAGATGGACGGTGTGGAGGCGACTCACGTCATCCGGGCGATGGATGAGGAAAGGTGCCGGACGATGCCCATCGTCGCTCTGACGGCCAACGCGGTATCGGGTATGAGGGAGATGTTTTTGGAGAACGGCTTCAATGATTTTCTTTCCAAGCCCATCGAAGTATCCAAGCTGGACGCGGTATTGAAAAAATGGATACCCGCCGACAAACGCCGGACCGCGCTGAAAGAAGAGGAGAACGCTTTGGAGACCGTGATGCCAGAGTCTTCCGTTCCCGAAATCGCGGGCGTGGATGTCGCCGCCGGGATTGCCCGGATCGGCGGATCGCCAAGCCGCTACCTCGATTTGCTGGAAGTGTTCTGCCGGGATGCGCGGGCCGGTTTCCCGTTGCTCGAAAAAGAGCCGGACGACGCTTCCCTGCGCTCCTTCACCACTTTGGTTCATGCCTTGAAAAGCGCCCTGGCCAATATCGGCGCGGACGGCCTGTCGCAAGTCGCCGCCCTGCTGGAGAAAGCGGCCCGCGAGGGCGACGCGCGCGTGATTTGCAACGAGCTCCCGCCGTTCCGGCAAGAGCTTGTCGCGCTGGTGGCGCAAATCGGCGAGATTCCGGCGCTGGCGCGGTCTGACGATGGTGAACAGGAAGCCGGTCTGGAAACGGAGGAGGCCCTGGCGCGTTTGCTGGAAGCTCTGAACGCGAAGGATATGGACAGCATGGATGCCGCGCTGACCCGCTTGCAGGCGATGCGACTCGCCGGGAAAATGCGCGAGGCCGTCTCTGAAATAGCGGACTACATCCTCACCGCGGATTTCGGAGAAGCGGAGGACATTATTCGAGTCTTGCTCGGACGGGGAAATTGATTCTTTCAACGGTGAGAGTTCCGCCAACGGCCAGCGTAGCCCGGACTGTAGATCGTGAGCTTCCGGCGCAATAGCGCCGCCGATTCAACGACGGCCAACCCGGCCCGTGAGCGGAAACCTCCCGGCGCTTTGTCGAAGCCGCCGGGGGCGAAGTCCGAATCAGGAGTCAGCTCCCCCAAGAACCTGTTCACGATCTTTTGAGTACGAGCGCCAAGAAGGCTGGAAGGACGAACTGTAAGCGGGTGTTGAGTTTTCGTTCGCAGTGCTTCCACAGTCTCCGGTTCTTCTCCAGCCAGGCAAAGCTACGCTCGACGACTCAGCGTTTGGGCATGACTTTGAAGGTGTGCCATTCGTTTCATTTGGCGATCTGTACCGTGACATGCCCTCCCAGAATGTCACGCACGCCCTGGGCGAACGGTTCCCCGGTGTAGCCGCTGTCACACAGCAGGCTTTTCACCCGCTTCAAGTTCGGCTGGTTGCGCTCCAATACCTCCAGTACGCCCTTTCTGTCTGTCACTTCGGCGGGCTTGATCCCGGCGGCATCGCGACAAGCCCGTATTTCTACGGATCGCCGGCCAGCGTGGGGAAACGCGCTATCATCCGCGGATACCGCCAAAAGCCTTTCGACACCAAGATCGCGGAGACACGCAAGAATACGGAGAAACCCTGGGGGAACCCCGAATCCCGGATTTGATTTTCTCCGCGATACCCCGTTTTCTCCGTGTTGAAGGCGGCCAATGCTTTTTTTCAACAGTGAGGTAAACAGTCATGGAACTCGAACTGCAAGGCAAGCATGTACTGATCGGTGGCGGCAGCAAGGGCATTGGCCTGGCGTGCGCGAAGGGTTTTCTGCGAGAAGGCGCCCGCGTCAGCCTCGTCTCGCGCGCGCCGGACAATCTCGAAGCCGCCGCGCGCTCCTTGCTGGCGTGCTTTCCCGACGCGCGCGAACGCCTGGCCTCGTTCGCGGCGAACCTGCGCGACGTTGCCGCCGCCGCACTGGCACGAGGCGATGGAGGCGAAGTATTTCACCTATATCCATCT
This sequence comes from Accumulibacter sp., assembly GCA_031274075.1. Lineage (GTDB taxonomy): Bacteria > Pseudomonadota > Gammaproteobacteria > Burkholderiales > Rhodocyclaceae > Propionivibrio. Next base: position 6,710 of record JAISQQ010000274.1, on the reverse strand, counting down.
GATCGATCCAGTCATCAAGCGCATGGCGGCGCGTGGCGCGGGCGTCGTCCTCAACGTCGTCGGCATGGGCGGAAAGTTCGCCAAGAAAATCCACCTGCCGGGCGGCGCGGCCAACGCCGCGCTGATGCTGGTCAGCGCCGGACTGGCGGCGGCTTATGGACCGCGCGGCGTGCGGGTCAACGCCGTCAATCCCGGCCTGACCTTGACGGAACGCCTGCAGACAGGTATGCAGGCCGAGGCGCGGATGAACGGCGGCACGATCGAGGAAGCGCTCGCCAAGGCGTCCTCGGATCTGCCGCTGGGCCGCATCGCCACCCCCGAGGAGATCGCCGACGCCGTGGTCTTCCTCTGCTCGGCTCGGGCCAGCTACATCTCCGGCGCCATCCTGGCGATGGACGGCGCCGTGACGCCGATGGTCGTTTAGAAGCTGTTTGCGAGCTTCTCTGGGAGCGCGGGGCTTCTGCCCCGCAATGACCGGGAGAGCGATACCACCGCTGTTGCGGGACAGAAGCCCCGCGCTCCCAGGTTCTTTCCATGTCATGCAACGCGCCATATGATTCAATGGCCGTCGAATACGATGAGCGGCGGCTGCGCCGCCGGAGAGAACGACCGGCGGGAGGCGCTACGCTTTCCCGCCCTACGGTCTGGCCAATGCCAACGACGCTACATAGAGCAATGGCCTTGCCGCGCTCCCAGAGAAGATCGTGAACAGGTTCTAAGATACCCGCGCTCCCCAGGGCCATCGCACGCTCTCCATGAACGTAAAGTCGACCGGTGTGCGTGAAAACAGCGACGGTTCGGTAGGGCGGGAAAGCGAAGCGCCTCCCGCCGGTCCTTTTCCACGGCGCAACGCGCCGCACGATGAAAAGGCCGCCGAGTACGATAAGCGGCGGCGATGCCGCCGGAGGGAACGACCGGCGGGAGGCGCTGCGCTTTCCCGCCCTACGGGGCAGGGATCAGGTGTCAGATGTCAGGATTCTTGCGGACGCGAAGCGCCCGGTAAGCGCCGTCATTTTCGCGTGCGCCGGTCGATTCATGGATACCCTGGGGAACGCGGGACGATTGCCCCGCGCTCCCAGGGAAAATCGCAAGCAGGCTCCAATCAGAACGTCAGCTGGACTTTCATCTGCGCCTTGCGGTCGGCTGCCATCTGGAAGGCTTCGACGGCGCGTTCGAGCGGCAGGGTGGCGGTGATGATCGGCTTGACGTCGATCCGTCCTTCCTTGATCAGGCGGGCCGCGAGCGCGTATTCGCGGTGGAAGCGGGAAGAGCCGAAGAAGCGGATTTCCTTGCCGACGACGGCGTCGATCGGAACCGGCACCTCGCCGGTCGTGCCGACCTGCACCAGCGCGCCGCGCGGACGCAACACGGGCAGCACGCTCTTGATCACTCCGCCGGCGCCGGTGCATTCGATGGCGACGTCGAAATACCCCTTCCGGGCGGTGAATTCTCCGGCCGCTAGGCCGGGCGCCTGCGCCACGTTGACGGTGCGCGTGGCGCCCATCTCGACCGCCTTTTTCAGCGCCGCGTCGTGCAGGTCGGTGGCCACGACTTCCAGCGCGCCGGCGTAGCGCGCGGCGGCGATGACCAGCGCGCCGATCGGGCCGGAACCGGTCACCAGCACCCGCTTGCCGGTCAGCGAACCCGGCTGCTGGACGGCGTGCAGGGCGACGGACAGCGGTTCGCAGCACGCCGCCTCGCCAATGGAAACGCCGTCGCCAACCGGTTCGCACTGGAATTCGCCGGCCACGATGCGCTCGCGGAAGGCGCCCTGGCTGTGCGGCGTGCGCTGGGCGCTGCCGTAGAACCACATGTCGAGGCAATGCTGCTGCTCGCCGCTCTGGCAGAATTCGCACTGGCCGCACGGCCGGCTGGGATTGAGGGCGATGCGGTCGCCGGGCTTGACCCTGGTGACCCTGGCGCCGACCGCTTCGACGGTGCCGGCGACTTCATGGCCGAGGATCATCGGCTCCTTGACGCGCACCACGCCGAAACCGCCGTCGAGGTAATAGTGCAGGTCCGAACCGCAGATGCCGCCGGCGCCAATCCGCACCAGCACCTGATCGTCGCCCATCTCGGCGACCGGCACATCCTCGACGCGCAAATCCTTCGCCGAATGCAATACACAAGCTTTCGCTTCCATGAATTTCCCCTTTGACATATAACATCGATTTCATTGCCAGAGGACAGAAAACAGAGGACAGAGGACTGTCCAGTTACCGGGCGCTTCGCGCCCACAAATATTACTGTCTCCTGTCCTCTGTCCCCTGAACACTATACCCGCGCCAATTCGGCGCGCATGGCCGCGATCACGGAGTCGTAGCGGTGCGGATCGCCGTCCTTGCCGGCTTCGAAGATCGCCGATCCGGCGACGAAGGTATCGGCGCCGGCCAGGGCGATGGCCGCGATGTTGTCCACCTTCACCCCGCCGTCGATCTCGACGCGGACGCGGTGGCCCGTTTCCCGTTCGTGCTTCTCGACGCGCTCGCGCGCCTCATACAATTTGCCCGCCGTCGAAGGAATGAACCGCTGGCCGCCGAAGCCCGGATTGACGCCCATCAGCAGCACCAGATCGAGCTTGTCCATCACGTAGTCCATGTAATGCAGCGGCGTCGCGGGATTGAACACCAGCCCGGCCTGGCAGCCGTTCTCGCGGATCAGCGACAGGCTGCGGTCGATGTGCTCCGAGGCTTCCGGGTGGAAGCTGACGAGGTTCGCGCCGGCCTTGGCGAAATCGCCGATCAGCCGGTCGACCGGCTTGACCATCAGGTGGACGTCGATCACCGCCTGGGTTATCGGCCGGATCGCCTGGCACACGATCGGGCCGACGGTCATGTTGGGCACGTAGTGGTTGTCCATCACGTCGAAATGAATCCAGTCCGCGCCGGAATCGACGACATTGAGCACTTCCTCGCCCAGCCGCGCGAAGTCGGCCGAAAGGATGCTGGGAGCGATGAGATACATGCTTGCGTCCGCGAAAAGGCTTCATTCTACCGCGACGGGAAGCCTTCGCCACAAGGACGCGAGCGCTTCGCTCCTGGACGCCCTCAAAACTCGAAGACCTGATCCTTGCACAGGATGCCGGGAGGGAAACGCCCTCCCCGCTTTTCGAGTTCGTCGGCGATGATCTCGGTCTGCCCCGGTTTCAGGTGGGTGACGAAGACTTGCGCGGGAACGGTCAATTTGGCCAGTTCCGCGAACAGCAGGCGCGGACACAGATGCTTTGAACTGAGCGCCAGCGCCTCGTCGCGATCGGAAAAGGCGGCCTCGATGATCAGGTAGCGCAGGTTGGCGACCCGGTTGATCGCCAGCCAGAACGAATCATTGACCATCGTGTCGCCGGTGAAGACCAGGCTGGCCTCGCCGGAGTCGAGCTGGTAGCCGACCGAGGAAACCGAATGCTCGGCGGGAACGGCGGCGACGCTGCGCCCACCCAGGCGGACGCGCTGTCCCACGTCGATCGTCTCGTATTTCATGATCCGGCATTGGCGGACGACGATCTCGGAAAAATCCGGCCAGATCGCCCCGTTGAATATGTGCGCGCGCATCGCCTCCAGCGTCGCCGCGTTGGCGTAGACCGTCACCGGCGAGTCGCGCAGCCGGGCCACCGCGTCGATCATCAACGGCAGCACGGCGATATGGTCGAGGTGGGAATGGGTGACGAACACGTGGTCGATGGCGGCCAGTTCGTCGAGCGAAAGGTCCGCGAGGCCCGTCCCGGCGTCGATCAGGATATCGCCGTCGACAAGCAGCGAGGTGGTGCGCAGACCCCGCCCGCCGATGCCGCCGCTGCATCCCAGTACCTTGACTTTCATCCCCACCCGCTCCGCTTCGTCCGCTCAGTTTCGTCCGATATCCGATCCGGCCGGTTTCCTCTCCGCCGGCAGACCGGCTATATCGCACGGTGAACGAGTCTATCCAGCCGCAAGCCGCGACGACGAGGAAATATGTCACACGGGATCGGAGGACAGAAGACAGAGGACGGTTCAGCTACCGGGCGCGAAGCGCCCGCAAATCTTGTCCTTATCGGTAGGCCGGTACGGGCGATCCAATCAAATCGGCGGTTTCGTTTTCAATGACCGCTATCAAATCCCCGATCCCGCATTGGAGCACAGCGATCAGGCCGCCAAGAACGATTGTAGATACGTGGCTGGATTGTCCGTCGACGATCCGTATCAGTTGAGGAACGGAGATTTCAACGCCGATCGATTTCAGCTTGCGTTGCAGCGAAGCCACAGAACGGATGCCGCGCTCGGCCATCACGACGCGAATGCGAAAGGCCAGTGTGGCCGGGGTAGTACGGGACATGGTGTCGATCCTCACAAAACGACAGGGTCCGCGATAGACGGATCAGCAGGATTGCCGATCCCGACAGTGTAGCAAAATTACCACTAAGGCAAAAATATTTTCATAAAGTGATTGACTCTTTCAAAATGAGCCTCCATAATCCGTCCCCATTCGATAAACAGCCGCAATTGGCAAAACGTAAAGGATCAGACGCGGGATAGCGCAGTTGGCAGCGTGCCAGGTTCATACCCTGGAGGTCGGTGGTTCAAGTCCATCTCCCGCAAGCAAAAACATCATGAAAACTCGTTCCATTACCTCAAACGCAACAACGCGCAATCCGCTCATATCCGGTATGCCGTGCCGTCCAGCAATGGCTGGCGACCAGCGTTTACCGCGCTTTGAGGGGCGCCGCGAGGCATTGAGTGGAATAGCTTCACGACTCTCCTTTCGCCGTACAGATTTTGGACATCCAGTCTTCGCTCATTTGCAGAATCTGGACACAAAGCACATCCGGGAGGGGCGACCAATGGCCTGAGCCATCCGCCCCTGGCAGCAACAAACGCCAAAGCCCGGATCTCCGCAAGGAATCCGGGCTTTGTGTTTTTCGGTTCAGGAAATCCTTCCTCGATGGGAAGGTTCGCACCGTAAAAAGTGCGCTTGCTCTTGAAAAATCGGGATGCGGTTGAACTGTCGGAAGCAGGAATGGATGATGTCCTCACACATCTCTTTTCTGCCGACGATAGGCCCAGGCGCGCCGCTGGCCTGTCCATTCCCTCGGCAATGGAGAACAGAGGCGCCCGACGTCCGGCGAGTGATTGTGATCGGAATCATGAATCCGTTTCACTCGCGGGGAGCAACAGTAATGGCCTTTCTGGCGTAAGTGGTCTGCGCGCCTGTCTGAAGAACAGGAGGATGCCGTTCGATTCGGCGGGAAGGCGCCATATTTTTTGTACAGTGGCCGAGCGGTTGAAGGCGTCAGTCTGCAAAACTGAAGGCAAATAGCCCACGGCGGTTCGAATCCGCCCTGTCGTCCAATTCAGGCCGATATAGCTCAGTTGGCCAGAGCGCTCGCCTTGTAAGCGAGAAAACCTCCGTTCGAATCGGAGTGTCGGCACCACTTTATGCCCGTAGCTCAATGGATCAGAGCGCCGGTCTGCGAAGCCGGAGGTTGCAGGTTCAATTCCTGTCGGGCATGCCACAAACAACCGCATCCGAACCAACGAATCCACGCCAAAAGGAGGCACATGAAGGTGATTGCCATGATGCAGATACTCGGACTCGATGTGGCCGGCAACCCGGCGCAATGGCTCACTGCGGAACAAGCGATAACAGCGGTGGCAAGGGGCGGCGTGGCTTGGCAATGGGGTGATGAAACCCTCGTCTTTCACGGCGGATGGAATCGTCATGGGGAGCGATCGACCATCGAGTTACGGCCGATCATCGCTCTGGCCGGTCGAAAACCGGATGTCTGGTTGCGCAAGGAATTGCCGCTGACGAATACCTTGTTGTTTCGTCGCGACCGCTATACCTGTGCCTACTGCGGTGATCAATTTGGAGCAAAGGATTTGAGTTGTGACCATGTCGTACCGCGTGTGCAAGGTGGCCCGGATATCTGGACCAATGTAGTCACAGCGTGCAAATCGTGCAACCAGCGCAAAGGTGGCCGTCGACCCGAGCAGACGCGGGACATGCAACTGTTGTTCGTACCTTACGTGCCCTGCCTTTGGGAACACTTCATTTTGTCGTCGCGGGAAATTCTCGCCGACCAGATGGATTTCCTGGCGGCACGGCTGCCGAAGCATAGCCGGGTTCTCGGATAGCTCACACAGCGAGCTTTTTTGAAGATGGATGATCAATAGAAGAAGGAGAGTAAGAATGCCGATCAAGGAAGTGATTGCAACACAACGCGTTCCAGTGAAAATCTGGACGGATGACGTGGATGAAAGGTCAAAGGAGCAGTTGTCGAACATTGCCAGTTTGCCTTTCATTCACCACCATGTCGCCGCGATGCCGGATGTGCATCTCGGCATCGGCGCGACGATTGGCTCGGTGATTGCCACGCACAAAGCCATCATCCCGGCCGCCGTCGGCGTCGACATTGGCTGCGGGATGGTGGCCTGTCGGCTATCGCTCACCGGTAATGATCTGGACGAAAAATCGCTGAAAAAAGTATTCGACCAGATTACCCGCGATGTGCCCGTCGGTCGCGCCCAACACCATGACCGCGACGTACTGGTTCATGCCGCCATGCCCTTTGAAGCGCGTCTCGACGCCATGACGGAGAAGCATCCTCAGTTGCTCAAGGCTTTCGGCAAGTTCTCGAAGTGGATGAACCAGATGGGAACGCTGGGAGGAGGCAACCACTTCATCGAAGTCTGCCTCGACGAATCCAACCAGGTCTGGGTGATGCTCCACTCGGGCAG
>JAISQQ010000201.1 GCA_031274075.1 Accumulibacter sp. | reverse complement strand
GCCGGATGGCGCACCTTGCTGTCGCCGCAGCGCGCCGCCCATTCGTCCAGCACCGCCTGCCGCTGGGTTTCGTCTACTTGCCGCAAGGCCAGCAGCGCGCCGTCCCGCTGTTCCTCCTTCAATTCCAGGAAACGCTCGGGCAGCTTCAGGCCGAGTTCGCGCGCGCGCGGTACTGTACGTACTTTTATACAATTATTATTAAGTACAGTACGTACTGTACTCTCCGGCTTCGGATTCCGAAGCCGGCCGTCTGGCGCGGGTTTTGGCCCCGGTTCGGATTCCGAAGCAGGCGTTTCTGATTCCGAAGAAGGCGTTTCCCGATTCCGAAGAAGGGTTTTTTCGCCTTCTTCGGATTCGTGACGGCCTTCTTCGGATTCGTGGGAGCCTGCTTCGGAATCAGGACGGCCTGCTTCGGAATCGTGACGAGCTTTTTCCTGTGGATAAGTCTCGTCCAGAGAACACGTCCCGGACTCGCGCATACGCCGCATCAAAATGTGCAGGCGGTTCGGCAGCACGCGCCCGGCCAGATGCGGGTCTTCGCTCATTTCCTTCAAGACCTGGAAGCCCACCCGCTGGACGGATTTACTGGCGTGCGTCAAGGCCAGGCTCACCAGCGGCAGATAGCCCGGATCGAGCTGAATGGCTTCGTAGGGCGTCAGCGGCTCATCGTGCAATACATAGAGATTTCCCAGGATACGCCCCGTCTTGGCATCCCGGCGGCGGCGCACGAGACTGAGCCAGCGCGTCAGGCGCAGCACCATCATCGCGCGCGCGACGGTCTCGTGCGACGCCAGCGGTCCGCAGGGCATCGAGGCCAGCAAGGGACGGAGTTGCTCGTAGGTCGGCATGGCCGTGATCCCGTCGCCGTTGAGCCGCATGCGGCAGATCTGCCAGGCGTTACGCTCCAGCGGCGTCAGGCGGCGATCGAGGAACAAGGCCCGCGGCACGCTCTCGTGGCGATTGCCGCTATAGAGGAAGCCGTCCTGCGGCTCAGTGCTCCGTGCCGTATCCGGCGAAGCCGATTCCAGATGGCGCAGAGAGTCGTCGAAAAGAGAACCGGATGAAGCGTTCATGGCGTGCTCCAATCAGTTGGAATGTGTGAATCCGAGAAACGTAAAAAAAACACCCCGCCGTACTCACCGGCCTGCCCCTGACCTCTGACACCTGACCCCTGATCCCTGACCCCCGAACTACACCAGCCCCTGGTCGATCCAGTTTTTCAGGGTGGCCCAGATCACCGACAGGGGCTGCGACATCGACTCGGCCAGTTCCATCGCCCGTTCCAGCAGGGCGTCCTCGTCGTCCAGGGCGACGCCGTGTTCGGCGACGGCGGCTTTCCAGTGCTGCCACAGTTCGGCCTCCCCGGCCTCGTCGAGCGTGGGATGGCGGCCCTTGCGCTTGGGCAGGCCGAGGATTTCCCGGCGCAGCGCCACTTCCTGGTGCGTCAGGCCATGATGCTTGCTGACCAGCTCGGTGCTGGCGCCCAGGCGCAGCATGCGGTCGATGGCGTCGACTTCCCGCGCGATGTCGCGCATCTGGCCCACCAGACGCCAGAGCAGGTTCCGGTTTACCTTCACCGAACACCAGGGCACCTGCGCATTGGCCAGGAGCGCGATCAGGGCGGGCTGCTTCAGTACCTCCAACTCATGTTCGCCGAACCCCATCTCCAGGCAGCGGTGCAATTGACCGTTGCGCAGATCGTGCAGGGCCTGGGTGAGTACCGCTTGGTTCAAGGGATGGGGCGCGGGCATGCTCATTCTCCTGGGATGGAGCTCACTGGCCCATCCTCCGCGCCGGACTCCAGATCCCGCAGCCGGCGGGCGAGCCGCAGCAGGCGGAAGAGCTTGACCAGGCCGTCGTCGCTCAGGCGATGGTTGTCCGGCCCCTCCCCGGCGTGGCCGAGACGCCCCCGCAGCGCCGGACCGAGCGCCTCGTCCAGCCGAAAGCCTTCCGGCGTTCCGGCGTCCCGGTCTTCATCCCGGCTCAAGGCGCGCAACAGCGCCAGGACGCCACGACTGAAACCCGAAAGCGAGCCGTCCGGTGAAGGAAGCGTGCAAACAAAGCCGATCCCCGTATTGACGGGCGCGACGCCGTCCGCCCATTGCGCTTCCTCGGCGATTTCGCGCGCGAACTGCGCGATGTGGAGGCGCAGGGGTTCCGGCGCGTCGAGGCTCGGTTCGATGTGCCACAGGTCGGTGACCGGAAAGAGACCGTCTACGAAATCCCGCCTGTCGCCGCCCATATGCTCGGTCACGAGTTGCTGGATCGCTTGCAGCCGCTCGGCGTCGGCGGCCGGCGGGACGGCGGGCGGCTCGTCGCTTGCGAAGGGCGCCGGCGTTGGGATCGAGGACGGATCGGCGGGGGATGGCGCTCGCGGCCGTGTTTCGGCCATCTCCTTCTCCTCCGTCGCGGGCGTGCGAGGCAGTGGGAGGAAACGCTCGTCCTCGCCCGGTTCCGAGGGGGGAATTTCCCTTTGCAGCAGCGCGAGGAGGGAATCCATCGGGCGGGCGGCGGGGCTTTCGTCGGGATCCTGCGGCGGCCGGGCGATCGCGCGCTGGAATTGCTCGATGTCGTCGAGGTCGAGTTCCAGGGTGGTGTAGTCGACCCCCAGCACCCCGGCCATCTGCCCGATCAACTCGTCCTGTACGCGCGGGAAGGAGAATTCTTCCGGCGAGGTATCGAATCCCGCCAGCACGTCATGGAACAGCGTCTCGAACTCGACGTCCAGCCTTTTGTCCGGCACACGCCGCTCCCAGGCCAACTCGGCGGTTTTGCGCAGCACGGCCAGGCGCTCGACCTGATGCCGGCCCAGGCCGCCGTAGAGGACATTCGGGATCGCGGGCAGCAGGTAGCATACCGTGTCCTGCATCCGGCTGATGTACGACTGCTGGATCGGATAACCGTCGGCGGACAGACGCCGCGCGAGTTCGGATTGAGAGAGGGGCTGGCCGCTTTCCTGCTCGTAGAGTTCCCTGGCCTTCTCGACGCCGAGTGCCCGCTCGATGAAAGTCAGGCCGCCGTGCAATTCGTTTTCGGCCAAGTGGCCGGTCAGGGCGACGATCTCGCCGCGTTCGGGCCAGGGACGAAAGAGACAAGAGATGCGGAAGAAGCGTTCCTCCTTCGTTTCCGACCACAATTCGCGCAGGATCGCCAGGCGCGTGTTGCCGCCGTTGCGGATGATGTAGTGCTCGGCGCCGGGCCGCCGGGTGATCGGCGGCGGCGCGTCGAGGCCGCGTTCGCGGATCGAGGCCTTGATGTCGCCGTAGAGGGGATTCTTCGTCAGCCGGGGATTGAGTTCGTAGGGAGCGAGTTCGTCGAGCGTGACCACGATCGGGGTGTCGGCGATCGGGTCGCTCAAGGCGGCGGCCGGGGGTCCGCCGGGCGCGAAGCCGGAAGCCAGCAGCTTGCCGGCCATCTCCTGGGGCGTGAGGGGCGTGATCTCAGGCATTTCGCTCTTCCGATAGCGGCGGCTCCGAGGGCGGCTGCAACAGCGCCCGCGCGTTCAGCGCCGAGGGCGTGAAGATCGGCGGCAGCCCGGCCTTGACGAAGATCAGGCGATCGCCGATCCAGTGGACTTCCCAGCCCTCATGCCGGGCAAACTCGATCAGCGCCCAAAGCCGCTGGCGGCAGGCGTCACGCGGGTTCGGCATGAGAATGTCTCCGGCCGGTTTTGCCCGTGACCTGTTTGCCCGTGACCTGGGCGAAGCGTTCCCGCCAGGGCGGACAAAGCTCACTGGCGAGCTCACGCACGACTTCCAAAGCGGCGGGCGCCTGGCGGCCCGCCGGACGCCGGTATTCCACGCGATGCACGGGCCATCCCCGCGTCGCCGCGCGCTGGAACGCTTCGATCGCCGGCACTTCGGTGTCGAGTACCCGGACACCGGCATGGTCCTTGAAGATCAGCCGCAAGGTCTGCCGCACCAGCCGGGCGTTGGACGAGATGGCGGGAATCCGGTTGATCAGCAGATAAAGGGGAGGCGGTTGAATCCCCAATTGGCGATACGGGGCGATGTCCTCGACCAGTTGCAGCGTCCCGCGCCGCAGTTCCCGCGCCGCCAGGATTTCCGGCGTGACCGGCGAGACGGCGAGATCGGAGGCCAGGACGGCCATCTCCAGCATCACGCTGCGCGCGCCCTGCGTGTCGATCAGCAAGAGGTCGTAATGCGGACGGAAGACGTGCAGCAGATTCCTCAAGCGCAGCCGCCCGTCCGCGGCGTGCAGGAGCAGCGTTCCCAGTTGCCGGTGCGCGTCGTTCGAGAGCAGCACGTCGAGGCCGTCGATCACGGTATGCGATACGAGGCGCGAGAGATCGGTCTCGTTGACGGTCAAGAGTTCGTAGAGGCCGCCGGGCGCGCGCTGGGCGAGTTCGTAGTAGGAGGAGAGGGTCGGCTGCGCGTCGAGGTCGAGCAGCAGGACGCGCAGTCCGGCGTCGGCGGCCAGGCCGCCCAGGTTGGCCGCGACGGTCGTCTTGCCGACGCCGCCCTTGGTCGAAATGACGGAAATTACTGGCATGGCATCCCTTTCCGGGTCAGGGCCGCGTCAGGCGCGTTCTTTGATGCGGTCGATGATCCACTGGTCGATTTCGGCCGAGTCCCAGCCGACGGCGCGGATTCCCAGGCGCAGCGCTTTCGGGAAGCGGCCTTCCTTCATCAGGTTGTAGAGGTGCGCGCGCTTGAAGCCGGTCTTGGCTTCGACGTCCGCGCGGCGCAGGATGCGGTGTTCGGCGGATACCGCGGAGGTGGGGGTGGGTAAAGACATGCGGGTCTCTCCTTGGATTTGAATAGCGTTCGGGACACGGCTCGCAGTAAACCGCCCGCGTTCCAGAAATGCAGCAAACAATACGGACAAATCACCTCCCCTATTCATTGGAACGTCAGGGGCGTGCGAATGGAATGTTAGGGGCGTGTTGTAATGTTCCTCCGATAAAATGCGTCGCGTCGCTTCCACAAAAGGGAAGGTGAGAAGGCCCGTACTTTTTTTAGGGGCGCGGCGACGAAAAAGGTCGGAGGAAAAAAAGAATCAAGGAGTTTGTTTTTATGGGAAAAAAACCGGCGGGACGTTCTGCCGGCGCTGTATTTACCTCATTTTTGCCCGGATGCCGCGGACATTGGGGGTCCGTCGGCCGACAAAAATCGTCGGATCCGGGCCTCGATGAATCGCCGTTTTTCGTCCGATTTGCCGGACGCGGGTGACGAAGTGACTCAATTCGCCCGAGGGCTTCCGTTCCGGAACGACCAGAAAGGTAGCCAGGGAGGGAAGGTCGTCGGCGATGGGGCGGACGATGACTTCGGGATAGCGATAGCCGGTGATCTGCGATTCCAGGCCGACGCCGATGCCGTAGCCGGCCGCCGCGAGCATCATCATCGCTTCGTATCCGGCGACGTATTCGGCCACCGTGGGGGAGGACGCCGTGACGTCGAGGAGCTTGCGGCGAATGAGGTCATGGTATCCGGAACACGCTTCGGGATGGAAAAGAAGCAAGGGGAAGCGGGTGACTTTGTGCAGGGGAATTTTAGGGTAGGAGAGTAACGGATGGTTCCGGGGCACGGCGACGGCGAAGCGATCCCACCAGACGGCCTCCTTGCGCAATTTCCGGACGGGTTCGGGATGTACCGTGAACCCGGCGTCGATTTGCTCGTATTTCAGGGCTTCGATCATTTCGCGGAAGGTCATTTCCTGGATTTTGATCTCGGTATGCGGTTCTTCCTCGCGACAGCGGGCCAGCAGGCGAATGAATTGCGGCTGGGCGAGACGGTCCGCGAGGCCGATGCGCAGTTGCCCGCGATAGCCCTGTTCCACGGAACGCGCCCGGCTACGGGCGCCTTCCATGGAGACGAGCAGGCGGCACGCTTCGTCCCGGAATACCTTGCCGGCCGGGGTGAGCCGCAGCTGTCCTGGGGCGTGATGAAACAATTGAACCTGTAGGTCCGATTCCAATTCCCGGATCGCCCGTGAAAGGGGCGACGGCTCGATGTGAACCCGGGGCGCGGCGCGAGTGAAGCTCAGTTCCTCGGCAACGGCCAGGAAGTAACGCAAATGTCGAATTCTCATAAATATCTCCGTGTGAAGTTGTCCTCCGACCAGACAAAATCATCATAACGGGAGCAATTTTTAGTCCCGAATCGATAGATTCGATAGAATGTCGTTTGAACACCCGGAGGCGCTGGACCGATACCGGACGCGCCCCTGGATTCTTCTGAAAGCGCACGCTAAACAGGCCGTAGGCGTGCTGTCTTTTTAGGCGTTCTCGGGTCGGCGCCCGCCGCCTTCCGCGATCTTGGGTAACGCAATGGACATGAGTGGCCTTGTATGGACTTCATTCCTAATGCGCTCGAATGAGTCTATAATCAAGGCCATTCCCGATTCGGGAATATCGTGAACCGAGAGTGATTACTTATATATAGATAACGCGATCTCCTGAAGCCTGCCAAATCTTTCGGTAGTTGTGACGGCATGCCAAATACGCAAAGTCAGGTCGACCATGAACTCTTTTTTCGATACAACCTTGG
>JAISQQ010000087.1 GCA_031274075.1 Accumulibacter sp. | reverse complement strand
CTTCTGCCCCGCAACAGCGGCGGTCGTGTCATTCCACGCTGTTGCGGGGCAGAAGCCCCGCGCTCCCAGGTTCCGGAGGTCCGACGATGGGGTTCATTTCTCCAGGCGCGGTGAAAGGCATTTTGACGCCACATAAGGAATTGAATATAAAAGATTTTTTGGTAACTGTTTACGACATTTGCGTATGCGATGGCCCTGTCCCCTCCCACACAATTTATCCCGCATGAATTGCTTGCATCGTTTCAACGCCTCTGGCGAAGCTGCTCACCCTAACCTATGCGGGCTTTTCAGGGGACAGAGGACAGTCCAGTTACCGGGCGCAAAGCGCCCGCAAGAACCCCCTGGCCCTCTGACCCCATCATTCCGGCGAAAGCCGGAATCCAGTCTCCTTTCCTCCGGCGGCTTCGCCGCCGGTAACTGGACTGTCCTCTGTCCTCTGTCCTCTGTCTTCTGAAATCCGCGACGCGCGGGAGGATTTATAATCCTCGCATGGTTTCCGTCGCCCATTCCGTCGCCGCCCAGAGCGGTATCGAGCATGCTTTGCAAACCCTGTGCGCCGGTCTGTCCGGCGAGGAGTCGGAGCGTATTCGCCAGGCGGTCGAGTTCGCGCAATCGGTCTATGGCGACCATGCGCTCGGCAGCGGCGAGGGCGCCTGGCCTCACGCGCAGGGCATGGCGCTCATCCTGGCCGGGCTGCGGCTCGACGCCGACTGCCGGCTGGCGGCGCTGCTGTTTGCCGTGCCGACCTGCGACGAGCATGGCCTGGAGCGCATCGAGAAACACTTCGGCGCGGCGGCGGCGCGTCTGGTAGACGGCATTTCCCGGCTGCACCGCCTGCGTCCGGTGACGCGCGGCTTCGTCGCGCATTCGACCGAAAGCGGCGAGCAGCCTCCCGACGAAATGAAGGCGCAGATCGAGGTGCTGCGCAAGATGTTCCTGGCCATCGTCGAGGACATCCGGGTGGTGCTGCTGCGGCTCGCGTCGCGCGCGCAGACGCTGCGCCACTACGCCAACGAGCCTGACGAACTGCGGGCGCCGGTGGCGCGGGAAACGCTCGAACTGTTTTCGCCGCTGGCCAACCGCCTGGGCGTCTGGGAGTTGAAGTGGGAACTCGAGGACTTGTCGTTCCGCTTTCTCTACCCGGACATCTACAAGAAGATTGCCCGGCAGCTCGACGAGAAGCGCGTCGAGCGCGAGCAGTTCATCGCCGACGCCGTGGCGGGTCTCAAGCGCGAACTGGAGGCGGCGGGCGTCGCAGGCGCCGAGGTGTACGGGCGGCCCAAGCACATCTACAGCATCTGGAACAAGATGCGCAAGAAGGGCGTCGAGTTCTCCGAGGTTTACGACGTGCGCGCGCTGCGCGTGATTGTCGGCAGCATCAAGGATTGCTACACCGCGCTGGGCATCGTGCACAACATGTGGACGCCCCTGCCCAAGGAGTTCGACGATTACATCTCGAACCCCAAGGGAAACAACTACCGTTCGCTGCACACGGCGGTCAGTTGTCCGGACGGGCGCGCGCTCGAAGTGCAGATCCGCACGCGCGAGATGCACCAGCACGCCGAGCTGGGCATTGCCGCCCACTGGCGCTACAAGGAAGGCGTCCGCGCCTCGGCGGACAGCGGCTACAACGAGAAGATCGCCTGGCTGCGCCAGCTCCTGGTGTGGAAAAACGAGGTTTCGGGTTCGTCCGACTGGGTGAAGCACTACAAGGAGGCGGCGCTCGACGAGACGGTCTACGTCATGACGCCGCAGGGGCGCGTGGTGGATCTGCCGCGCGGCGCGACCCCGGTGGATTTCGCCTACCGGGTACACACCGATCTCGGCCACCGTTGCCGGGGGGCGAAGGTCGACGGCGCGCTGGTCACGCTCAACACGCCGCTGGAAACCGGGCAGTGCGTCGAGATCGTCGCCGCCAAGCAGGGCGGGCCGTCGCGCGACTGGCTTAACGCCGCGCTCGGCTACCTGTTCACGCACCGCGCGCGGGTCAAGGTGCGCCAGTGGTTTTCGAGCATGGCCCTGGAACAGTCGGTCGCCGACGGCCGGGCCATCGTCATGCGCGAACTGCAGCGCATGGGCGAAACCGGCCTGAAGCTGGACGAGCTGGCGTCCCGGCTCGGCTTTGCCAAGAGCGACGACCTGTTCATCGCGGTGGCGCGGGCGGAGCTTACGCTGCGCCAGATCCAGGCGGCGGCGCGCGGCGTCGACGCGCAGACCGAGGAGGAAAAGCTGGCGGCGGAGCCGCCCGTGCGCAAGCGCAAGGGGAGCAACGACGGGGAAAAAGGCATCCTGATCGTCGGCGTAGACAAGCTGTTGACCCAGCTTGCCGGGTGCTGCAAGCCCGCGCCGCCGGATCCGATCGTCGGTTTCGTGACGCGCGGCAAGGGGGTCTCCATCCACCGCGCCGATTGCCCCAATTTCGCCAACATGGAAGCCATGCAGCCCGAGCGCGTGATCGAAACCGCCTGGGGAAGCGAGAGCGACGGCATCTTCGCGGTCGACATCGTGGTCGACGCCATCGACCGGCAGGGCCTGCTGCGCGACGTTTCGGAAGTGCTGACCAAGGAAAGGATCAACGTCATCGCCGTCAGCACCCTGTCCAAGCAAGGCAGCGCGCACATGCGCTTTACCGGCGAAGTGAAGAACCTGGCCCAACTCAAACAGGCGCTGGCGGTGCTGCACGAGGTAAAAGGCGTGGTCGGCGCCCGCAGGGCTTGATCAGCGGACAGAGGACAGAGGACAGAGGACAGAGGACAGAGGACAGTAATATTTGCGGCGCTTCGCGCCGGAGGTTTACGACCGGCGGATTGCATCCGCCCTGCGAAAACCGTGGTGCATGGTCAGATAACAGAGGACAGTTCAGTTACCGGGCGCTTCGCGCCCGCAAATATTACTGTCATCTGTCCTCTGATTGAACGAATGCGGCAAGCGTTAGTCATATCTGGTATGGTTGGCATGAATGGCAGTTTCAGAAGGAGCCGGGCCATGCGCGAAAAAATACAATCCGTCGATCTTGCGAAATGCTATCTGTTGCTCAATCATGGCCCGGTCACCCTGGTCACCACCGCTTTTCGCGGCCGGAGGAACGTCATGGCGGCTTCCTGGGTGATGCCGCTCGATTTCGATCCGCCCAAGGTGGCCGCGGTCATCAGTGGCGACAGTTATACCCGCGAACTGATCGAGGCTTCGGGGGAGTTCGCCTTGAACGTGCCGTTCCGCCGGATTGCCGACAAGGTGTTCGCCGCGGGCAACGCGTCCGGCCGCGACGGCGACAAGTTCGTTCCTGCCGGCTTGACGACCTTTCCAGCCGAGCGGATCGGCGCGCCGCTGGTCTACGATTGCGCCGCCTGGCTCGAATGCAAGGTGATCCCGGAAGCGCACAACCAGCAGCGCTATGACCTGTTCATCGCCGAAGTGGCCGCCGCCTGGGCCGATCCGGCGGTGTTCTCGCAAGGGAGATGGCATTTCCCGGACGGGGCGAGGCGAACCTTCCACTATCAGGCGGGCGGCGTGTTTTTCCAGACGGGCAGGATGCTCGAACCCTTCCATCGAGCCCATATGAATCCGCCCGAAAAGGATTAGAGCGTTTTCGGGATTTCATCGCATGAACCTTGATATAGGCATAAGCCCGTCGTCCCGGCGCAAGCCGGGACCCAGTGTGTTTCTCAAGATTCCTGGATTCCGGCTCATGCCGGAATGACGGGCCGTTGCAGGGCGGGAAAGCGCAGCGCCTCCCGCCGGTCCTTTTCACGGCGCAACGCGCCGCACGATTCAAAGGCCGCCGAATAATAGAAGCGGCGGCTGCGCCGCCGGGGAGAACGACCGGCGGGAGGCGCTGCGCTTTCCCGCCCTACGAAACCGTCGCTGTTTTCACGCACACAGGTCGACTTTGCGTTAAAGAGAAAATCGTGAACAGGCGCTAAGAAGCTGTTTTAAAAAATGGGTACGAGAAATGCTT
>JAISQQ010000083.1 GCA_031274075.1 Accumulibacter sp. | reverse complement strand
GTCACCAGCCATTGCAGCAGGGCGTCCATCGCCGGTTTGCCAAGATGCGAGCGCGGATCGTTGATCAGGAATACGACGATCCAGCGCTTTCCCTCAGGGTCGAGCACGTAGCCGGCCAGCGCGCGGACGTCTTCGAGATAGCCGGTCTTGAGATGCGCGCGTCCGGCGGCCGGCCCGCCGCTCATCCGTTTGCGCAGCGTTCCGTCGACGCCGGCCTGCGGGAGCGAGGCGATCAGTTCCGGCATCACCGGGCTTTGCCACGCGGCCAGGAGTAGTTGCGCGAGGCTTTGCGCCGAAACGCGTTCGCTGCGCGACAGGCCGGAGCCGTTGTCGAGCACCAGTTCCGGCAGGCTCAGTCCCTTGCCGGACAACCAGGCGCGAATGGCGCGCCGCGCCCCTTCCGGGGTGGCCGGGCGCGCGGCGTCGAGCGTCAGGAACACTTGGCGAGCCATCACGTTGTTGCTGAACTTGTTGATTTCGCGGACGATTTCGGCGAGCGTCGGCGATGGGTGCACGGCCAGTACCCGGGCGCCCGAGGGCGTCAGGCCGTCGCGGACGCGGCCATGCAGTGTTCCGCCCAATTCCTGCCAGAGCGCGCGGAAAAGCTGTTCGACCTGGAAATCGGCGGGCCAGGGAGCGAGGTACAGCGTCTGTTCGCCGCAGATCGCCGGGTACGCGCCGCGCAGCACGATGACTTCGCCCTCCAGATCGATTTTCAGCCGTTCGCGCCAGTCGCCGCAAGTACCCTTGGCCAGGCTCAGTCGATTGCGCACCCAGCGCCCGGCGCCCGGCGTCTCGGGCCGCACGTCGACGCGCGCGCCGTCGGTATCCGCGCGCAGGGTGAAACGCAGGCTTTTCAGGTTGACCAGCAAGGCATCGGGCCCGACGTTGTAGGGCCGCAAGGGCTTGCCGTCGAACTCCGCCGGGTGGTGCGGGGGAAGGGAAAACGCGCTGCGGTCGAGCACCAGGTCGCCCCCGATGTCGCGCACGCCCTGGGCGCGCAATTGGCGCAGGAAGAGCCAGAACTGTTCCAGCGCCAGGCGCGGATCGCCGCTGCCGCGCAGATAGAGATCGCCTTCGAGCCGGCCGTTCGCCAGTGGCCGCTCGGCCAGCGCCTGGGTCTCCCAGGTATGCGCCGGTCCCAGGATTTCGAGGGCGGCGTAGGTGGTCAGCAGCTTCATCACCGAAGCCGGATTCATCGGCGCGCGCGCGTTGTGGCTGAGCAGCGGCGCTTCTCCATCGACGCCTTGCACCAGCACGGCCACGTTTTGCGCGGAGATGCCGGCTTTCTCGAGCGCGTCGGCGACCGGCGCGGGGAGTCCGGCGGCGACCGCGAGCCGCGCAAGGGCCAAGCCGCAAAGGACGAGGAGACGCAAAAGACGGAACGGGAAGCTCCGCCCCAGGCGGTGAAGCCGTGTTTTGGCCATGCGTGACATTGGGGTATGATGGCGAATCTCACCATCATAGAGCAATCCCGCAAGGCAAGGGCAGACATGAGGGAACAGCGTCGGCATCAGCGTGTCCGGTTCAATGCGCAACCGCTTGTCCGTTTTGGGCAGGCGGGCCATAGCGGCGCCGGCCGGCTGGAAAACCTTTCGCTCGGCGGCTTGATGGTGTGCACGGAGTTGCCGCTGAAGGTCGGCAGCGCCTTCGGTTGCGATTTTTCCGTCCTGGGTTCGGTGCTGATCGATATTTCCGCGATCGTCGTCGGTTGCGTGGGGAAGCTCTATAGCGCCCGCTTCCAGGCGGGACCCGTCAGCGAGCAACTGCTGAAGGACGAGATCGAGCTGGCGCTGTCCAGCGGCAAAGGCTCTGTCCTCAGCGTGAATGAATTGCAGGGACGCCGGGTGATGCGCGTGGCGGGCGGCCTGAATGGGAGCCTGCGCGACGATTTCATGCATAGCCTGACCAAGGTGGGCGTGGATGAGATCGACCTGTCGAAGGTGACCGACATCGATAATACCGGCGCCGAGTTGTGCCGGATTGCCGCGCAGACCAACCGCATCGCCATCGTTCGTCCCGCTTGCCGCGTCAGCGACGAACTGGCGGCCATCGCCGGCTGGCCGCCCGTTTGATTTTCTTCGTAGTTCCGTCTTTTGCGGCACGAAGCCAGATGGACCATAGATCATGGACCGTGGATAAGGAAAGGAGAGCGCCATGAAAAGGATCGATCGCCGGAATTTCCTGAAAGCGATGGGCGTCGGCGCGGCAGTCGCCTTGGGCGAATACGCGCCCGGCGCGGGCGCGAAAGAGGAGGCGCCGAAAATGCGGGACGGGACCATGCCAAACGTCTATATGACGAAAGAGATCACGCCGCCCGGCTTGTCGGCCGTTTATGACGCGCTGGGGCGAAAGCTCGGCGGCAGGGTGGCGGTCAAGATAAGCACCGGAGAGCCGGGCGGCCATCATTTTTTGTCGCCGGATCTCATCAAGGATCTGGTGCAGGGCGTCAAGGGCACGATCATCGAGTGCAATACGGCTTACGGCGGACGGCGCGCGGATACCGCGTCGCACAAAAAGGCGGCGGAAGAGCACGGGTTTACCGCCATCGCCGCGGTGGACATCATGGACGAGGAGGGCTCCATCGCGCTTCCGTTCAAGCGGGGGAAGCATCTCAAGGAAGATTTTGTCGGCGCGCATTTCGTCGATTACGACGCCTGCCTGGTGTTGTCGCATTTCAAGGGGCACGCCATGGGCGGTTTCGGCGGCGCCGTCAAGAACATCTCCATCGGCATCGCTTCCGCCGAGGGCAAAGGCTGGATACATACGGGCGGCAAGCGCAAAAGCGGTTTTGACGGCGACCATACGGTTTTCCTGGAGTCGATGGCGGAAGCCGCGGGGGCGGTGATGGACAAGCTCGGCGACCGCGTCGTCTATATCAACGTCATGAATCATCTGTCCGTGGATTGCGATTGCAGCAGCAATCCCGCGCCGCCCGAAATGGACGACATCGGCATCCTGGGCTCTCTCGACCCGGTGGCCCTGGACAAGGCGTGCGTGGATCTCATCTACGCTTCGGACACGAAACGAAGCGCGTCCCTGAGGGAACGCATAGAGTCGAGGAACGGCACGCACACGCTGGATTACGCGCAGGAACTGGGGCTCGGCAGCCAAGGATACAAACTGGTCATGCTTTAGAGCGTCTTATGTTTCAGTGCGGACAGCGGCCATTCCGATTCCGACATTCCTTTGATCGCCGCAATCCAGGAATTTTGACGAACGCACCGGGTTCCGGCGATCGAAGGGACGACGGACGCCTCTATGCCCGTGCCCACGTCCAGGCGATGAAATGGGTCGATACTTGACCCGGAAACGCCCTAGAACAGGCTGGCGATGACGGTCCGGTCGCGTTCCTGCAGCCGGGCCAGTCCCTTGACCGCCTCCTGCGTCGCGCCGTGAATCCGGCCATGCTCAAGGAAACGCTCGATGGTGTCCGGCAAGGGGAGAGAGGATTCGCGCCATGCCTCGCGAAACATCGTTTCCGTCATCCGCTCGCAGCTCAATTTTCCCGTTTTCAAGCGGATAAAGCTCACGGTCTGCCCGTCGCGCCGTACTACGATGGCCGTTTCATGGTGCGGATTGGTCACGATCATGGCCGAATCGTACCAGTTTCCGTTGGCGGCGTATGCTTGTCGCGCCGTTCATGGGGCGTTTGTGAGCCGTTTGTGGGCAGACGCCGGTAAATAGGGTAGAGTCCGGGCCTGCGACGGTTCTGGTCGAAACGCCCGGCCCGTTCCAAGGTTTGAAGGACAAGAAACAGTCATGAAGCTTTGCGTCCCCGTACGTGTTCCCGCCGGCCTCGAGTCGTGCGTCGAACCGCATTTGCCCCATGCCGAGCATCTGCTTTTTTTCGATACCGATACGCGCGATATCCGGCATGTCGCCTTGCGCGAGCATCAGCCTGACGCGGCCGGGCCGCCGCGATTCGACGCCGTTTTGTGCGGCAGCGTCGATAAGGCGACCAAGGCGGCCTTGGCCGAGAAGGGAATCCTGGCTTTTGGCACGGAAGCCCGCACGGCGGGCGAGGCCATCGCCGAATTCGAGGCCGCCGTCTTCCCCGCCGGGCGGCCGGGCGCTGGCTCTGGCGGCGGCAAGGGCGAGAAAGGCGGGCATGGCTGTCACGGCGGCGGCGCTTGCGGCGGACAAAAGCACGGCGCAGGGCACGGACACCCGGAGGGCGGATGCGCGTGCGGCGGCCATGATCGGCATCGGGACGCCTTCTCCCGAAAGATGCATGCCGACGCGCTGAAGATCGCGGTGAGCAGCCAGAATCGCAAGACGGTCACCGAGCACGCGGGCCGTTGCCGCAAATTCTGGGTATACCAGATTCGCGGCAACCGGATCGACGACAAGACGCTGCGCGAACTGACGCCGGAGCAGACGCTGCACTCGTCGCCCTTGGGAGACGGCCATCCGCTGGACGACGTGCATGTGTTGATCAGCAGCGGAATGAGCCCGTTCCTGTATCAGCGCCTTCAGCGCGGCGGCATCCGGCCGTTCGTGACCGACGAAAGCGATCCGGACCGGGCCGTCCAGATGCTGCTGGAAAAAGTGGCGCAAGTCTGAGCGGCAAGACGGGTGTAAGCTCTCGGTTTTCTTTGGGAGGTGGCAGGTATGTTCGATGATCTGAAGGGCAAGCGGGTTCTGGTAACGGGCGCGTCGCAAGGAATCGGCCTGGCGGCGGCCGTGGCTTTCGCGCGGCAGGGCGCCAGGGTGGGAATCACCTCGCGGACGGTCGACGGAAACGCCCGCGAGGCCTTGGCGCGCGTCCGCCAATGGGATAAGGATAAGGATAAGGAGAGTGAGCATTTCCCCGGCGACTTGAGCAAAACGGTGGAATGCGAGCAGTTGGTC
Organism: Accumulibacter sp.; assembly: GCA_031274075.1. Classification (GTDB taxonomy): domain Bacteria; phylum Pseudomonadota; class Gammaproteobacteria; order Burkholderiales; family Rhodocyclaceae; genus Propionivibrio. Next base: position 4,104 of record JAISQQ010000083.1, on the reverse strand, counting down.
GAGAAATTCGTGGCGCGCTTCGGCGGGATCGACGTGCTGGTCAATAACGCCGGAGGGATGGTCGCGCGCAAGCCGCTTGCGGAGATCGACGACTCGCTCTTTGAACAGGTCATCGACCTCAACGCCCGGTCGGCGGTCATGGTCACCAAGAACGCGCTGCCGCACCTGATTGCCGCGGCGCGGAGCAGCGGGGCGACCTCGGCGGTGATCCTGGTCGGCTCGATCGCCGGATACACCGGCGGAGGGAACGGCGCCTCATTGTATGCGGCTTCCAAGGCCTGGCTGCACGCGGTGCAGAAAAACTGGGTCAATGCGCATACCAAGGACGGAGTGCGATTCAACGTGGTGGCGCCGGGAGTCGTCGACACCGCATTTCACGCGGGCATGGACGAGGCGACGCGGGCCAGCACCTGCGCGGCCACCCCGATGGGCCGATTGGCGACCGCGGAAGAAATGGCGCCTTCTTTCCTGTTCCTGGCCTCGCATGCCTGCAGCGCTTACATCACCGGCCAGATCATCAACGTCAACGGCGGGCGGTACATGCCCTGACGGCGCTTGAAATGACGACGGGGACCGAAGTCCCCGTCGGCTTTTCTTGGGTGACAAGGCTCAAGCGGCCTCGGCATCGGCCTTAGGCGGCCAGTGCAAAACGCTCATCATTGGCGTTTATGGATTTGCGCGGATTACGTCCGTCGCCTTTCGGGTTGCCTGCGCACCTTCACTCGCCCTGTCGAAACCGATACACCCCCACCCGAACGCACTCCGGCGAAATGCGCTTGGGTGGAGGTGGCGGGAATCGAACCCGCGTCCAGAACGCCTCCAGCTTGCCGGAATTACAACCGTAAGCACAGTATGAGGCGGCCGCCCTTTTTTTTCAAGAGCAACGGAAAGTTTCCCAGGGTAATCGCACTATCAGGTATCAGATGTCAGGGATCAGTAATTCTTGCGGCGGCTTCGCCGCCGGTAACTGAACTGTCACCTGACATCTGATCCCTGATTCCTAACTTGCGCCCAGAGCACGTCGCCCCGTCCTTCCTCCTTGTTGAGCGCGCGGCCCAGGATGAACAGCAGGTCGGACAGACGGTTGAGGTACTTGCGGGCGAATTCGGAGACCGGCTCGCTGTTGTCCAGATGCACGACCCGGCGTTCGGCGCGCCGGCACACCGCGCGCGCGAGATGCGCCAGCGCGGCGGGACGGGCGCCGCCGGGCAGGATGAAATTCTTCAGCGGGGCGAGACCTTCGTTGAACTCGGCGACTCGCGCTTCCAGGCGGGCGACGTGCGCTTGTCCGATGACCGAGGAACCGGGAATGCAGATTTCGCCGCCGAGATCGAAAAGATCGTTCTGGATGCTCAACAGGGCGGCGCGAACGGTTTCCGGCAAGGTTTCGGCGAGCAGGACGCCGATGCTGGAATTGAGTTCGTCGATTTCGCCGATGCAGTCGATGCGCAGGCAATCCTTGCCGACGCGGCTGCCGTCGCCGAGGCCGGTGGTGCCGGCGTCGCCGGTTCGGGTGACGATCTTGCTGAGACGGTTGCCCATGATGGTTTACCCCGGAAGAATCAAGTCATGCTGCCGCCAAAACAGGCGACATTCCATTTTCAGTCGTTCGGGACGGCGGACGGGATTTTTTTCCAGACACGGCGCGAGCCTGTTGAACAAGACCACGTTATTAGGCATGCTATCGTATCTACTGAAACGTTCCATATCCAGAGCCTCGGCGACGGTGTCGATTTTGCCATAACTAGCCTCTGTATTTTTGTATCGCAGCGAATCATCGACGGAATCATGTACTCGCAATTTGCCAACCGTTCGAACACGATCATCACGGTCGATGCCTGCGTCGCCCAGCATCAGGGGGATCGCAAGGAACAGCAGGACCGCGTCGCGCTGCTGCCGCACCCGAAAGGCGGCGGAGTGGCGCTGGCCGTGGTGGCCGACGGCATGGGCGGGCATACCGGCGGCGCCCTGGCCGCCCAACAGGTGCTGCATACGGCGACCACGAACCTCGGCTGGTTCTCGGCGCGTGAAGAGTCGTCCAGGGAGTTGCTCGAATCGAGCCTCAGCGAGGCGCACGTGCTGATCAAGGGATCGCGCTACATCAACGAAAAGGATCCGCACAGCACGGCGGTCCTGTTGCTGCTGCAGCCGGGGAAAGTCAGCTGGGCGCACTGCGGCGATAGCCGCATGTACCGTTTTCGCGGCGAGCGTCTGCTGTTTCGCACCACCGACCACTCGTATGTCGAGGAGCTGGTGGCCAAGGGCCGGATCAGTCCCGAGCAGGCGCGGATACACCCCTTCCACAACGTCCTGGTGTCCACGCTCGGAAGCAAGCAGCCGCCGCAAATCGACTACGGCGAAACCGACGACCTGCAGGGAGGCGACGCCTTCGTACTCTGTTCCGATGGCCTGTGGGGCTATTTCAGCGAGGGCGAACTTGGCGCCGCCGTCGCCGCCCATTCCGCCCGCCAGGTGACCGACCTGTTGATCAACGAGGCGCGGACGCGCGCCTGCGGCAACGGCGACAACGTATCGCTGGTGGTCATCAAGCTGCTGACGCCGCCACCCAAGGCGAAGAGCCAAAAACCGAGAATCGCCGGCTTCTCGCGCGCCGCGTCGCCCGCCTGAAACGGCTATTTCCGTCCCAGGCCGCCGAGCAGCGCGGCGACGGCGCGACGCGGCTGGTGCGGATGCCCCGGGTGCGGCGCGCGCGCTTTCTCGGCATCGATGGGCGCGGCGACGGGGTGCGGTTCCAGGCTCTCGTAGGGTTTGTTGAAATCGAATCCGTCCGCGGCGACCTGGCTTGCGCGTCCGCGTCCGGAGGAGCGCTCGCGCGGCGGCCGCGCGGCGGCGGCTGGTGGAGGCGGTGGCGCGCGGCGGCGAGGCTTCTTTTTTCCGCTCGGCGGATATTCGTAGTCGTATTCCGGCTCGAAGCCGGGCACGATCACCTGTTCGATCTGCATCTTGATCAGCTTTTCGATATCGACGAGGTAAGGCACCTCGTCGGCCGAAACCAGCGAGATCGCCGTGCCGCTCTTGCCCGCGCGGCCGGTGCGGCCGATACGATGCACGTAGTCTTCCGGCGTATGCGGAAGCTCGAAATTGATCACGTGCGGCAATTCGTCGATGTCCAGCCCGCGCGCCGCCACGTCGGTAGCAACGAGCACCTGCGTGGCGCCGCTCTTGAACGCTTCGAGCGCCTTCAGCCGGTCTTGCTGGCTCTTGTCGCCGTGGATCGCGTCGGCGGCGATCCCGGCGCGCTGGAGATCCCGGGCCAGGCGGCGGGTTTCGATCTTGGTGCGGTTGAACACCAGCACCTGGGTGAATTCCGCCGATTTGAGCAGCTTCACCAGCAAGGCGCGCTTGGCCTCATTGGCCACGGGGTGGACGCGATGCGTGACCGTTTCGGAGGCCATGTTGCGCCGGGCGACTTCGACGAGCACCGGCGAATGCAGCATCTTGTCGGCCAGCTTCTTGATTTCGTCGGAAAACGTGGCCGAGAACAGCAGGCTTTGCCGCTGCGCCGGCAACAGATTGATGATGCGCGTAACGTCGGGAATGAAGCCCATGTCCAGCATGCGGTCGGCCTCGTCGAGCACCAGCGCTTGCACCTGGCCGAAATTGAGGCATCTCTGCTCGACCAGGTCGAGCAGACGCCCCGGCGTGGCGACCAGCACCTCGACGCCCAGGCGGATTTCCTCGATCTGCGGCTTGATATCGACGCCGCCGTAGACGCACAGGCTGCGAAAAGGGAGGTATTTGCCGTAGTCCTTGACCGCCTCGAAAACCTGGATCGCCAGCTCGCGCGTGGGCGTCAGCATCAGGATGCGCACCGGGTGGCGCGCCGGCGAGGAACTGGGGTTGGCGAAGGGAAGAATGCGCTGCAAGAGTGGCAGGGCAAAGGCCGCCGTCTTGCCGGTCCCCGTCTGGGCGCCGCCCATCAGGTCCTTGCCGGAGAGAACGATCGGAATGGCTTGCGCCTGGATCGGTGTTGGGATCGTATAGCCTTGGTCGGAAACAGCTCGTAACAGCTCGGGCGCGAGGCCGAGTTCATCAAAACGCATCGAAAACGCCTGCAAATGGTAGAAAATCAAAGGGATAAAG
>JAISQQ010000081.1 GCA_031274075.1 Accumulibacter sp. | reverse complement strand
GCCCTAGGGCAAACTGCGCCTCCGCATACCCCTGTTCAGCGGCCTTTTGATACCATCTGACCGCCTCCGCATAATGTGTCCCCACGATCTCCCCGCGCTCGTGCCGCCGCCCAAGCTCAAACTGCGCTGCCGCCTCGTTTCGTTCCGCCCTGTCGAGGAGTTCCGAGAAGGTTTCCGCTCCCGCGGACGAGGCGCAGCACAGGGCGAGGGCCAGCAGCGCCAAGGTTTGCCTCCAGCGGCCATCGCCCGGCTTCAGGAATTCAACATGGAATGACATGGGGGTTCCTTCGCAAATTTTGCCGGCGTCAAGAAGGCGTTTTCGCGGAAGCGGGCGCGATACTCACGCCGCCCCGATTTTCTCGACGCCCCCCAAATAAGGCCGCAGCGCCGGTGGAATGGTGACGCCGCCGCCGGCGTCCTGATAATTCTCCAGGACCGCCACCAGCGTGCGTCCGACGGCGAGTCCCGAGCCGTTCAGGGTATGCACGAGTTCGGTCTTGTTCTTTTCGTTGCGGCAGCGCGCGCGCATGCGCCGCGCCTGGAAGGCTTCGAAATTCGAGCACGAGGAAATCTCGCGGTAGGCGTTCTGTCCCGGCAGCCAGACTTCCAGGTCGTAGGTCTTGGCCGAGGAGAAGCCCATGTCGCCGCTGCACAGCACGACGCGGCGGTAGGGCAGGTCGAGTTTTTCGAGGATGATTTCGGCGTGGCGGGTCAGTTCCTCGTGCGCTTCCCCTGACTTTTCGGCGGCGACGATCTGCACCAGCTCGACCTTGTCGAACTGGTGCTGGCGGATCATGCCGCGCGTGTCCTTGCCGTAGGAACCGGCCTCGGAGCGGAAGCACGGCGTATGGCAGACGAATTTGAGCGGCAGCGCGTCCGCGGCGAGGATTTCGTCGCGCACGATGTTGGTCACCGGCACCTCGGCGGTGGGAATCAGGTACAGCGGGCCGGCGTCGGCGCGTGGAACCTTGAACAGGTCGGCCTCGAATTTCGGCAGTTGGCCGGTGCCGAACATGCTCTCGGGATTGACCAGGTAGGGGGCGTAGATTTCCGTATAGCCGTGTTCCCCGGTATGCACGTCGAGCATGAACTGAGCCAGGGCGCGGTGCAGGCGGGCGAGCGGCCCCTTGAGCAGCGAGAAGCGCGCGCCGGCGATCTTGGCGGCGACGGCGAAATCGATCTGCCCCAAGCCTTCGCCGAGGTCGACGTGGTCCTTGGCCGGGAAATCGAAAACGCGCGGCGCGCCCCATTTCTTGAGTTCGACGTTGCCGGCCTCGGATTTTCCAGGCGGCACGCTTTCCTGCGGCAGGTTGGGAAGCGTGGCGATGAAGGCTTCCATTTCCTTCAACAGTTCGTCCAGCCGCTGCTCGTTGGCTTCAAGCTCGTTCTTCAGCGCGGCCACCTCGGCCATCATCGCGGCGGCGTCCTCGCCCTTGCCCTTGAGCGCGCCGATCTGCCGGGAGCGGCTGTTGCGCGTCGCCTGCAGCTCCTGCGTCCGGGTCTGCAGCGTCTTGCGCTCGGCTTCGAGCTTCTGGAAGGCGGCGGCGTCGAGCGTGTAGCCGCGCGCGGCGAGGCGCGCGCCGACGGCGTCGATGTCGGTGCGCAGCAATTGGATGTCAAGCATGGCGGCTCCTCAAAAGTAGTGAAGACCGAAAAACCGGCCGGGGCGCGTTTGCTTTTCCCGTTCGTCTAGGCTCCATTTTTCGGCTTTCAGGCAGGCATTGGATCATTCGGTCGGGTTGGTTTTTTTCGCTTTTTGCAGCGCTTCGCGGTCGAGTTCGCGCAGGTGCGCGAGCTTCTCGCGAATCCTGATTTCCAGCCCCCGGTCGGTGGGCCGGTACCATTCGACCGGCGGCATGTCGTCGGGGAAGTAGCTCTCGCCCGCCGCGTAGGCTTCCGCCTCGTGGTGCGCGTAGCGGTAGTTCTTGCCGTAGTCGAGTTCGCGCATCAGCTTGGTCGGCGCGTTGCGCAGGCGCAGCGGCACCGGGCGGGAACCGTCCTTGGCGACGAAGGCTCGCGCGGCATTATACGCGAGGTAGGAGGCGTTCGACTTGGCGGCCATGGCCATGTAGATCACCGCTTCGCCCAGCGCCAGCTCGCCTTCCGGCGAACCCAGGCGCTCGTAGGTTTCGGCGGCGGCGGCGGCGACCTGCGCGGCGCGCGGATCGGCCAGGCCGATGTCCTCCCAGGCCATGCGCACGATGCGCCGCGCCAGGTAGCGCGGATCGGTTCCGCCGTCGAGCATGCGGCAGAACCAGTACAGCGCGGCGTCGGGGTTCGAGCCGCGCACCGACTTGTGCAGCGCCGAGATCTGGTCGTAGAACGCTTCGCCGCCCTTGTCGAAGCGGCGCAGGTTCTGCGCCAGCGTGTCGTCGATGAAAGCGCCGTCGATCCGCGTCCGCCGGGCCGTCGCCGCCGCCGTCTGTGTCTGTTCGAGCAGGTTGATGAGGCGGCGCGCGTCGCCGTCGGCGTGGCCGATCAGGCGGTCGCGCGCCTCGTCGTCGAAGGAGAGTTCCTGCAAGGCCTTGGCGCAGGCGCGCGCGAAAAGCAGCCCCATCTCCTCGGTCGACAAGGGATTGAGCACATAGACCGCGGCGCGCGAAAGCAAGGCCGAAATGACCTCGAACGAGGGATTCTCTGTGGTCGCGCCGACCAACGTCAGCAAGCCTTCCTCGACGTAGGGGAGAAAGGCGTCCTGCTGCGCCTTGTTGAAGCGGTGCACCTCGTCGACGAACAGGATCGTCGCGCGTCCATGCTGCGCGCGCGCGACCCCGGCCCGCGCCACGGCGTCGCGGATGTCCTTGACCCCGGAAAAGACGGCGGACAGCGCCAGGAACTCGGCGTCGAAGGCGTCCGCCATCAGCCGCGCCAGCGTCGTCTTGCCGACCCCCGGCGGCCCCCAGAAGATCAGCGAATGCGGCTTGCGCGCCTCGAACGCCAGACGCAAGGGCTTGCCCGGCCCAAGCAGGTGCCGCTGCCCGATGACCTCGTCGAGCGTCCTCGGCCGCAGGGCCTCGGCGAGCGGCACCGGATGCGCCTGGACGAACAGGTCACTCACCGCTCATTGGCCTATGACGTCGACGCCGGCGGGCGGCGTGAAGCGGAACAGCGCGTCCGGCAGGGGCGCCGGCGCGCGGGAAAAACGCGCTGAGAGTGTCGGATCAGCGAACACGATTCGAACGAATTCCGGACTATCCATCGCTTCATCACCCAAAAAACTCGCTTACTCTGGAAAACCCTTTGGCTTCGGCAACACATCCGGGTACGGCCCAAGGAATCTCTCGCCATTGAAATGAATCATGTGATCAGGATCTTCGGCGATCCAGACTTCGGATTCCCACGCGATTTGAGCGACAAATCTCTGCATGACCCGGCGCGTTTCAAAAGCAGTGACAAAAACAAGCCCCGCCTTGCATTCGGCAAACAGTTCTTTCAATTCTTTACGCCGCTTCCCATCCACGGGTCCGGCACTGGTAACGGCTTCGATCAGCAACAACCAGTTTTTGCCAGTGTGGCGAACAATGACATCGGGAATCTTTGCCGCGGAATCCAGCACGACGCCAAGAGTCGCCAATGCCGCCGATTCAAGATGGACGAACTTGTTTTCAGTGTCGCCGATATAGAGAACCACGCCTCCGGGAACGAATGCGGGACAAAATCGTTCGAGGATAGCCTTGATGAGTGGATTCTGGCCTCCGGGTGGCAAGCTCACGCTGGAACCATCCGGCAAGGTGACCGGCACGCGCGTCAAATTGCGTCCGCGAGCGATTTCACGTTTTATGGCTTCGCGTTCCATGAGATATTTTCGCAAGGCGGAGTTCCATCCGCGAGTCCCCACTTTACGCACCAGCGCAAGCGCGCTGGGTTCAATCTGATATGCCGTCTTGCGGCTGTTCGTCGGTCGTTCCGGATTGTCGGGATTACGCAGCAGCAAGCCTTCCTCCACGAAAAACTTTACCGCGTCGTCACGGATGGTTTCACGAGTGTTCGGCGCATAGCGAATACCGTAGGTCTTAGCAATGAAATCGATGATCGGCGTGATGCCGCGCAACGGCGTCTGTGCTTCCGACCAGGGCCTGTCCGGATGAAGATCGAGCAATGCCAACAGGGTATAGGCGGCGGTTTCATTCCGTTGCTTCTGGCCGAATCGCAAGGCATTCAGCACCTCGACCGCTTCCGTCAGGCGTTTCCTGTCCGTGCCTGGTTGGCGAGCGGTCTTATCCGGCATGGATGTGCCTGCCGACGATTTGATCGATTTCATTCTGCGCCAGATCAAACGCGGGCAGTTCTCGCCCGATCGTCTGAAGTGTATTGCGACCGGGATACGGTAGTGCCCGCAGGTCGGTGGCGTTCACCTGCGTATGTCCACTGAAGCCGCGGAAATATTGATCGACCACCGTTGAATTCAGGAAGGCGAACAGCCCGGCGGCGAGAGCAGGCTCCAATCCGCCGCCATTTTCGTGGAAATAATTCAAGTGATTTTCAAAGCCGACCCACTCCGCCTTGACCCTGCCGGGATCGAACACGCACGCTACCAGCCGCCGCCGCTCTTCCTTTGCGGAAAACCGTTTTGTCAGTAGATAAGTTCCCGACGGCACCAGCCATGAACGGGTTTTGGCATTATCCACTATGGCGTTGGGCTTGCGGGCGTCGAGCTTCGGCCAACACACCGTGCCGCCGTTGAAATGGCACGGGTAGAGCAAGGGCGCGGTTCCGGGTTCGGGTTTCCTGCGCAGCGATTCCCTGAATCTGAAGTCTACGACCGGCCCGGTGGAGACCGTGATGCCCAGAGAGGCAAGGCTTTCACCCAGGCCGGACAAAGTTTCCCTTGCGGCGGCATGATCGACCGCCGATGGAATACGGATGAATTTTTCCGCGTCTTCGGGATGTACAACCTCGGCGAAGGGAAGCACAGCTTGCGTAATTTCCCCTCCCTCTTTTCCACTGCTGGCCGAAATGATTATTTCATGTGGCTGCCGATTACCTTTGGCCGCATGAAAGATGATGTTTTCCTGAAGTACATTGTCCTCCCGGAACGCCGCCCGCCGGGATTCGAAGACATGGATGCGGCGCAGTTCCATCCGCTTGAGAATATCTTTTCGGAACGAACGAAAATAAGGGCCGTTGCAAAAACTCCGGGGAGTGATGGCGACCAATTGCCCGTCGGGAGCCAGCAGCCGGTAAATCAGGGCGATAAAAGCAGTATAAAGATTGCCCGTGTCGATACCGGCGGCGTGAAGACTTTTGCGTTCCCGTGAATCCACGCCGATCTTGCGATAAGGCGGATTGACGATCGCCGCGTCGAAAACTGGCGGCGCGGAACCGAATAAACCCTCCGTCAGCCGGGTAGACATTTCATGGATGAAATCAGTGGCATGAATGGTGAACGAAAAGCGGATGTTGGACGCGGCGCAGAGCCGCCCGCAGTCCCGCATGGCGGCATTCAGTACATCCAGGACCTGGCCGTCGATTTCGTAGAGAGTCGCTTCAATGGCGCGAACATCGCCAGCGGCACAGCAACGGGCGACAAAAGCGGTGGTCAACATCCCATATCCCGCTCCGGCATCGAGTATCCGTACCGTTTGCGGCAAGGGGCCGAACATCGAAGCCATGAAATCGGCCACCATCGAAGAAGTAAAGAACTGTCCGATTCCTCCCTTCCTTTCCCGCTCGCCGATGTCCGCCGCCCGGATGTCCACCACTGTATCCATGCAAGTCATATTAGCAAACTCGTTTTTCTTTCTCCAATGACGGTTTTGCCGCTGCCCGACGGCCTCGGCGAGCGGCGCCGGATGCGCCTGGACGAACAGGTCAGTCACCGCTCATTGGCCAATGACGTCGACGCCGGCGGGCGGCGCGAAGCGGAACAGCGCGTCCGGCAGGGGCTGGTTTCGCCGTGGGTTGGAAAAAAGGAGCGAAGTCGTCTGCCCGAAATTGTCGTACAGCTCCATCGCCTTCAGCTCTTCGCCGTCGAATCCCAGGTGCAGCTTTTCAAAGCCGCCGTCCGGCGACCTGGGCTGCGCTTCGACCCATTCCAGTCCTTCGCGCGCTTCCAGTTCGCGCAGCTCGAAGTTCTTTTCCAGCGTGTCCGTTCCGACCAGCAGGGCCGCCGGCGTGCTGCCCAGCGCGGCGTCCATCCTGCTTACCGTCGCCTGGCGCAGGTCCGGGTCGTACATCCAGACCCGCTCGCCGTCGCCGACCAGCAACTGGCTGTAGGGCTCGTCGATCTGCCAGCGGAATTTGCCCGGACGCCAGATCAGCATCGTCCCGGCCGAGCGCTGCGGCCGCCGGCCGTTCTTGGCCACCACGATCTGCGCGAAATCGGCGCTCAGGGTCGTCGTCGTATCGAGGAAACGGTAGAGCTTGTCGATCGCGCCGGCCTCGGCGGGGCGGACGAAGAGCAGGGCGCAGAGATACAAAACCCCGGAGAAAAAGCGCCGGCAGCGCCCGTCTTTCCGGGCCTGTTCGCGCCGCGCCCGTCCGAAGCGAGGAATGGGATGGGGGATCGCCGCGTGGCTCATTCCTCGGCCTTCCTCCCCAGTACCTCGCGTCCGCCGCGCCCGTCCATCGCCGACACCAGCCCGGCTTTTTCCATCGCTTCGATGAGCCGCGCCGAACGGTTGTAGCCGATGCGCAGGTGGCGCTGCACCAGCGAAATCGACGCGCGGCGGTTTTTCAGCACGATGTCCACCGCCTGGTCGTACAGCGGATCGGCTTCGGCGTCGCCGTCGTTCTCGCCGTCGCCGCCTTCTTCGTCGTCGAAGTCGCCGCCGCCGCTCAATACGCCTTCGACGTAATCCGGCGCGCCCGCGGTCTTGAGGTAGTCGACGACGCGATGCACTTCGTCGTCGGCGACGAAGGCGCCGTGCACGCGCGTCGGGTAGCCGGTGCCCGGCGCGAGGTAGAGCATGTCGCCCTGGCCGAGCAGCGCTTCCGCGCCCATCTGGTCGAGAATCGTGCGCGAATCGATCTTGGATGAGACCTGGAAGGACATGCGCGTCGGGATGTTGGCCTTGATCAGCCCGGTGATCACGTCGACCGACGGCCGCTGCGTCGCCAGGATCAGGTGGATGCCGGCGGCGCGCGCTTTCTGCGCCAGGCGCGCGATGAGCTGCTCGACCTTCTTGCCGGCGATCATCATCAGGTCGGCCAGTTCGTCGATGATCACCACGATGTACGGCATGGCGGCCAGCGGCTCGGGGGATTCCGGCGTCAGCGAGAGCGGGTTGTCGAGCGTGTCGCCGAGCCTTTCGGCGTCCTTGACGCGGTGGTTGAGGCCGGCAATGTTGCGCACGCCCATTGCCGACATCAGCTTGTAGCGGCGTTCCATCTCGCCGACGCACCAGTTGAGCGCGTTGGCGGCCTGCTTCATGTCGACCACCACCGGCGCCAGGAGGTGCGGAATGCCCTCGTAGATCGACAATTCCAGCATCTTCGGGTCGATCAGGATCAGGCGCACCTTGTCCGGCTCCGACTTGTAGAGCAGCGAAAGGATCATCGCGTTGATGCCCACCGACTTGCCTGAGCCAGTCGTCCCCGCGACCAGGAGGTGCGGCATCTTGCCCAGGTCGACGACCACCGGCTGGCCGCCGATGTCCTTGCCGAGCGTCATCGCCAGCGGCGAGGACATGGCGTTGTAGGCATGGCTGGAAATGATTTCCGACAGGCGCACCATCTGGCGCTTGGCGTTGGGCAGTTCCAGCGCCATGCACGACTTTCCCGGCACCGTCTCGACCACGCGGATCGACGCCAGCGACAGCGAACGCGCCACGTCCTTGGCCAGGTTGACGATCTGCGAGCCTTTCACGCCGACCGCCGGCTCGATTTCGTAGCGCGTGATCACCGGTCCCGGATACGCCGCCAGCACCTTCACCTGCACGCCGAAATCCGCCAGCTTGCGCTCGATCAGGCGCGAGGTGAATTCGAGCACCTCGGCGCTGACCGTCTCGGCCGCGGCGGCCGCCGGTTCCAGCAGATGCAGCGGCGGCAGCAGCCCGCCGGCGACGGCTTCGGGAAACAGCGGCGTCTGCCGCTCGCGCTCCCTGCGCCGCTCCACCTTGGGCGACACCGGCGCTTCGGGCAGCGGCGTCTCGATGTAGATCGGCCCGCGCGGCGCCTCGCGGCGTTTCTCGTCCTCGACCACCGCTTCGCGCTCGCGCGCCACCTCGCGGCCGATACGCCAGTCCTGCCAGCGCTCGATCAGGCGGCGCGCGCCCCGGAACAGCTTTTCCAGCAAGGCGCCCAGACGCTCGACGGCGGACAGCCAGGAGATGCCGGAAAAAAGGCTCCAGCCGAACGCCCACGCGGCGATCAGCGCCAGCGTCGCGCCGGTGTAGCCGAAGCAGCCGACCGCCAGGCGGCCCAGTTCCTGTCCCAGCATCCCGCCCGGCGACAGCGGCAACTCGGCCTGGTGCGAGTAAAAGCGCAGGGATTCCAAGGCGCAGCTGGCGAGGATCAGCAAGACAAAACCGGCCAGGGCGATGTACAGCGGCCGGCGGTCGGCCGGACGCAGCCCATCGAGCCGGTGGTAGCCCCAGGCGACCAGGGCCAGCAGGAGGACGACCCACCACCACGCCGAAAAACCGAAGATGTAGAGCAGCACGTCGGCCAGCCAGGCGCCGCTGCGTCCGGCGGGATTATGCACGGCGCTGACGGAAACCGCGTGCGACCACCCAGGATCGGCGCGGTCGAATCCCCACAAGGACAGGCCGAGAAAAGCCGCCAGCACGATCAGCGCCAGCCAGCGCGATTCCTGGAGGATGAAGCCGATTTTCTCCGGAAGCGGGCTTGGCGGAGCGGTGTCGCGGGTGAGCCGGGTCATGGGTTTGTACTGCGCAGCCATCACCATCCGTCGTACAGGTCAAAAGCGGATTATAGCGGGCAGTCGCCGCGTTTAGCCCAAAAAACGCTTTGGACGCGGGGGCATCGCACGATCTCCGGGAATCCAGAGGACAGAGGACAGAGGACAGAAGACAGTAATATTTGCGGGCGCGAAGCGCCCGGTAACCGAACTGTCCTCTGTCCTCTGTCTTCTGATCAGCATCCGCCCTACGCGAGGGGTTCCTGGGAGCGCGGGGCTTCTGCCCCGCAACGGCGGGAATGACGCGACCACAGCCGTTGCGGGGCAGAAG
>JAISQQ010000428.1 GCA_031274075.1 Accumulibacter sp. | reverse complement strand
CGCAAGATGCGGGAAAGGGGCCTGCGCAACGTGCTCGTCACCCGTGTCGGGCAGGCGGCGGCGGAGGCGCTCCTTGCGTCCGGCGTGCCCATCGTTCATCATCCGCTTCCCCGATTGGCGCTGCTCCTGCCGGAAGCGCATCCGCGCCTCGCCGGCAACGTCGTCGTCGCCTCGGGCGGCACCAGCGATCTCCCCGTCTGCGAGGAGGCGGCGCTGACCTGCGAAGCCCTGGGCAACCGCGTGGAACGGCTTTACGACGTGGGCGTTTCCGGTTTGCAGCGCTTGCTGGCGCAACGGAAGAAGCTGGATGAGGCGCGCGTGGTCATCGCGGTGGCCGGCATGGAGGGCGCGCTGGCCAGCGTCATTGGCGGCCTGGTGAGCTGCCCGGTGATCGCGGTGCCCACCAGCGTCGGCTACGGCGCGAGTTTCGGCGGCGTCGCCGCGCTGCTGGCGATGCTCAATTCTTGCGCCAGCGGCGTGGCGGTGGTGAATATCGACAACGGTTTCGGCGCGGGCGTGCTGGCCAGCCGGATCAATGGGATGAAGGACGCCCGCGAGCCTGTTCCGGCCGGAAAATCGGTGAAAGGTGAAACATGAAAACGCTCTATCTTGAATGCGCCATGGGCGCCGCCGGCGACATGCTGATGGCGGCGCTTTACGAGCTGCTGGAGGACCCGGCGGCGTTTCTCGAGGAAATGAACGCGCTTGGGCTGCCGGGGGTGAGGGTTTCCGCCGCCGGGGCGGTGAAATGCGGCATCGCCGGCACGCGGATCACGGTGGACATCGACGGACGGGAGGAACGCAGCCACGACCTGGCTGTGGACGATCATCAGCACCGTCATCGTCACCAGGATGGACAGGATGGACATGAGCCTGCGCACGGGCATCGCCATGAACACGCCCAGCCTCACGTTCCGGCGGTCGGCATCGGCGAGATCGAGGGCTTGCTGGCGCGCCTGCCGGTTTCGTCCTCGGCGCGCGAACACGCCATCGCGGTTTACCGGCGGATCGCCGGGGCCGAGGCCGCCGTCCACGGCCGTCCGGTGGAGCATATCCATTTCCACGAGCTTGGGCAGATGGACGCCGTCGCCGATATCGTCGGCTTTTCGCTGCTGCTGGAACGCCTCGCGCCGGAGCGCGTCGTGGCCTCGCCCGTCCACGTAGGCTCGGGCCACGTGCGTACCGCGCACGGCCTTCTGCCCGTGCCCGCGCCGGCCACGGCGCGGCTGCTCCAAGGTATTCCCTGTTATGCCGGGCACATCCAGGGAGAGTTGTGCACGCCCACTGGGGCGGCGCTGCTGCGGCATTTCGTTTCCGCGTTCTGCCCGATGCCGCCGCTGCGCGTCGAGAAAATCGGCTACGGCATGGGCGCCAAGGATTTCGCTGCCGCCAACTGTCTGCGCGCCTTTTGGGGCGAAAGCGCCGATGAGACGCCGGCGCCGGGAAGCCATGACGCGGTGGCGGAACTTTGCTGCAACCTGGACGACATGTCCGGGGAGGCCATCGGCCATGCCGCGCAAACGCTGCTCAAGGAAGGCGCGCTGGATGTCTTCACTACGCCCGTGCAGATGAAAAAGGGCCGGCCCGGCGTGCTGCTCACCTGCCTGTGCGCGCCCGCCGAGGCCGGACGCTTCGCCGCCCTGATGCTCAAGCACACCACCAGTTTCGGCGTCCGGGAGAGCCTGTGCTCCCGTCATATCCTGGCGCGCCAGGTGGCGGAAAGGCAAACCCGGCTCGGCCCCGTCCGGGTCAAAAGCGGCGAAGGCTACGGCGTCGTCCGGCGCAAGCCGGAATACGAGGACGTGGCCGCGGCGGCGGAAAGAAACGGGCTTTCCTTCGTGGAAGCCAATGATATTTTGAAAGAGGACTAGCCCTTGCCGAACCTGGAAGAAAAAAAACAGAAACTCGCCGCCTATCTCGATGAACTGGAAAGCGTCGCCGTCGCCTTTTCCGGCGGCGTCGATTCCACCTTCCTGCTCAAAATGGCCCATGACACGCTGGCGGATCGGGCGCTTGCCGTCACCGCGCGTTCGCGTTCCTTCCCCGAACGCGAGCTGTACGAGGCCATCGCCTTCTGTACGAGCGAAGGCATCCGCCATGTGCTGGTCGAGTCCGAAGAACTGAAGATCGACGGCTTTGCCGACAACCCGGTCAACCGCTGCTACCTGTGCAAGACCGAACTGATGACCCATCTCTGGGAGGTCGCCCGCGCGCAAGGCGTCAAGCACGTCGTCGAAGGCTCGAACATGGACGACGTCGGCGATTACCGGCCGGGCCTGCGCGCCATCGATGAACAGCAGGTCAAGAGTCCACTGCGCCACGCGCGGCTCGGCAAGGCGGAAATCCGCCTGCTCTCGAAGGAACTGGGGCTGGCCACCTGGGACAAGCAGTCCTTCGCGTGTCTGGCGAGCCGTATCCCGTATGGCGACAAGATCACCGAGGAGCGCCTGCGGATGATCGACCGCGCCGAGCAGTTGCTGCTGGACATGGGGCTGAAACAGGTGCGCGTGCGCCTCCACGGCACCCTGGCGCGCATCGAGACCGACGGCGCGGGGATGGAACTCTTGATGGAAGCGGACAACCGGAAGCGCGTCTACAAAGCGCTCAAGATCTACGGCTTTTCCTACGTGGCGCTGGATTTGATGGGCTACCGCACAGGCAGCATGAACGAACCGCTCGCCATCAGCGTCAAGCGCGCCTGACGGCGAAGCGCCTCCAGAAGCTGTTTGCGCTCCCCTGAACGTAAGCTCGACCGGTGTGCGTGAAAACAGCGGCGGTTCGGTAGGGCGGGAAAGCGAAGCGCCTCCCGCCGGTCCTTTTCACGGCGCAACGCGCCGCACGATTCAAAGGCTGCCTATCAGAGGACAGAGGACAGAGGACAGAGGACAGTTCAGTTACCGGCGCTTCGCGCCGGAGGTTTACGACCGGCGGATTGCATCCGCCCTACATGCGCGTCGTCCCGGCGTAAGCCGGGACCCAGTTCGTTCTCTCCGGCGCAGCCGCTTTTATTGTTCGGCGGTTTTGAATTGTGCGGCGCGTCGCGCCATTTCCACGCGCGCCGGTCGATTCACGGAGAGAGTGCGATGGCCCCCTGGGGAGCGCGGGGCACCAGCCCCGCAACAGCGGCGGCAGTGTCATGGCGCGGGCAAAAGTAAGGCGGGTGCCCCGCGCTCCCGGAGAGAAAACCGCAAACAGCTTCAGCCCGGTTTCGCCACGTCCCGGTGCCGAAAGGTTTATCGAACGCAAACCCGCGTCAGCTTCCGGCCCTGGAAGTCCGCCAGGGACTGTAGCGGAGCGCGAGCCACGCGATCAGGCCGGAAGCCGCCACCAGCAGGCCAAGAAGTGCGTCGTCGCGGCTGATCTCAAGGAAGGGTTCACCCTCCGCGAGGCGGAAAAAGCCGTCCACCATCCACATCAGCGCTGCGCCCCAATACATCAGGCTGAGGGTTTCGAGCTTCGTCCCGCCGTCGCGGCCCTTGAAATACCACGCCAGCGAGGCGGCCATCGCCGCCGCGATAGTCATCAACAGGCACATGAGAGTCTCCTAGCGTGTCGGCGTCGTTTCCGCCGCTTTGTGTTCCTGGAAACGGTCCACGACCAAAGCCGCGACGAGCCAGACCCCGGTGATGAACAGCGCCATCGAGACGCCCACGGTCGCCATTTCATGCAGCATCACCTCGGTTTCGGCGGGGCTTTCCATGGCGGTCAGGAACGGGGGCCAGAAGGTAATCTCGCCATGCCAGACGTGTTCGATGACCAGCAGGAACACGCCGCCCCACAAGGCCTTGTGTAGCCATTCGAGCTTGCGGATCCACGTCAGGCCGTCGCCGGAACCGGCAAGCGATCCACGCCGCTTCATCTTTTTCAGGATTACGGAAACGGCAATCGCTTCGATCGCCGGCACTATTACGCATGCCATGTCATCATCTCCATTA
>JAISQQ010000401.1 GCA_031274075.1 Accumulibacter sp. | reverse complement strand
ATTGGGTATTGGGTATTGGGTATTGGAAGCTGTCCTGGGCCGCGCCGGAGCATTGCGGCGAGACGGTGCGCAAAGCACGGCGGGCTTCGTTCAGGATAGAATCGTTCCTCAGGTTTGTTTGTTTGTCTCAATCCACGTCCGGCAGGCCGGACTAAAGCACGGAAGGGGCTGCGCTCCTCCCATACGGGATTATCCCCCTGAAGGGGGATATCCAACCGGAGTCGGTTTTTGATGAAAACGCGTTGCCCGGAATGCCAGACTGTCTTCCGCGTCACTCCCGAGCAGCTCAAGGCGCGAACCGGCAAGGTTCGCTGCGGGCGTTGCCGGGCGCTGTTCAACGCCTTCGACAATCTGCTCGGCGAGCGTCCTGCCGCTGCCCCCGCTCCCCCTCCGGCGCCCGCGGATATCCGGGCCGGACCGGAGATTTGGGCAAGGCCGCGCGAATTCCGCTATTCCTCTTTGGAAAACGCGGCGGATGATCTGGAGGGACCGGTGACCCTGGAACTTGGGGAAAGCGGGCCGCCGCCTGCGCGCGGCGCGCCCGCCGACGCGGACGAAATACACGAAGCCGGTCTGGCGGCCGGACTGATTCTTCCGCGCGAGACCGGTAAAATCCCGGGCTACAGCAAATGGGCCGAAGGCGTCATGGCGCCGCCGATCGAGATTTCTGCCGAAAAGCCGTCGCACTGGCTGTTCCTGCTGGCCGCGGCGGGATTGTCGCTGGCCCTGGCCGCGCAGGCCTTGTTCCACTTCCGCGGCGAACTGGCGGTATCGATGCCCGGCCTGCGTCCCGTTCTCGAAGCCTTCTCGCTCGCCGTGGACGGCCCCTTGCCATTGCCAAGGCACGTCGAACTGGTCAGCATCGAAACCTCCGATCTGCAGACCGACGCCGCCCGCGGCAAACTGCTCATCCTGAGTACCACGCTGCGCAACAAGGCGCCGTATGGGCAAGCCTATCCATCGCTGGAGCTTTCGCTCACCGACACGCAGGACACGGTGATCGCCCGCCGCGTTTTCGCCCCGCAAGACTATCTCCCCCCCAAGGCCGCCGCGTCTCCGGTCTTTTCCGGCAACTCCGACGTCGCGGTGCGCCTGTGGATCGAGACGGTGAACCTGAGCGCGGCGGGATACCGGCTGTTCGTCTTTTACCCCTGATCCGGCGGTTTCGCCGAGTCCGCTGGACGGACTCTCGCTGCGGACAAAACCCGGCGCCCGCGGAAACCCTGGACGCGGGGCCATCGCCTACGCAAATGTCGTAAACAGTCGCCAGAAATATTTTATATTCAAGTCCTTATGTGGCGGCAAAGGCCTCTCGTCGCGCATGAGGAAATGAACCCGATCGCCGGGTCTCCCAGGAAACCCAAACCAAAACCCTCCAGCCGGCCTTCCCGGCGGAAAACCGCCGAACGCCTCCCACCGGCCCGAGCGTCGCGCAATGATACAATCGGCCATCGCCTTTCGCCCTTGCCGCCATGTCAACCCTCGTCTGCGGATCGATTGCCTACGATACGATCATGGTCTTCCATGACCGTTTCAAGAACCATATCCTGCCGGAACAGATTCACATCCTGAGCGTTTCTTTCCTGGTGCCTGAAATGCGCCGCGAATTCGGCGGATGCGCCGGGAATATCGCCTACAACCTCAAGTTGCTCGGCGACGAGCCGCTGATCATGGCCGCGGTCGGCGACGACGCCGGCCCCTATCTCGACCGGCTCGATCGCCTGGGGCTTTCCCGGGCGCACGTGCGGCATATCGAGGGCAGCTACACGGCGCAGGCGTTCATCACCACCGACCTCGACGACAACCAGATCAACGCCTTCCATCCCGGCGCGATGAGCTTTTCGCACCATAA
The DNA here is from genome assembly GCA_031274075.1 of Accumulibacter sp. Lineage (GTDB taxonomy): Bacteria > Pseudomonadota > Gammaproteobacteria > Burkholderiales > Rhodocyclaceae > Propionivibrio. Next base: position 1,332 of record JAISQQ010000401.1, on the reverse strand, counting down.
CCGGATTGCCGACGCCGAGAACGCCACCCTGGCCATCGTCGCGCCGGACGGACGGGACGGCATGCTGCGCCACGCCGAGGAGCTTGGCGCGCTGCAAATTCCGTTCATCTTCGACCCGGGGCAGGGGCTGCCGATGTTTTCCGGCGACGAAATACTGCGTTTTCTCGATCTCGCGCCCTATGCCTGTTTCAACGATTACGAGGCCAGGCTGGCTTGCGACCGCACCGGCCGTTCCCTGGACGAGTTGGCCGGGAAGCTCGAAGCCTTGATCGTCACCCGCGGGGCCGAGGGTTCGCAGATTTACAGCGGCGGACGCCGGATCGACATTCCCTGCGTGCCCGCCAAGGCGGTCGTCGATCCCACCGGCTGCGGCGACGCCTACCGGGCCGGGCTGCTCTACGGCGTTGCCAGGAACTGGCCGTGGGAACAGAGCGGACAGCTGGCCGCGGTCATGGGAGCCATCAAGGTCGCCAGCCGCGGCGGGCAGAACCACGGCCCGAGCCGCGCTGAAATCGCGGCTTGCTTCGCCGCCGCCTTCGGCCACGCGCCCTGGTAATCGCCGGGTGTGAAACGTGGCAAGAATGAACGGGAAAGCGGATGGATTTTGGCCGGGATTTCGACCAGAATTTCGACCAAAATTCCGGCCAGTCGTCCAGCTTCCGTCCATCCCGGCGTTTTGGCCGTGATCTCCGCCGAGGCGCGTTCTCTTTCGCCGACGCCGTATCCATCGCGCCTCGCCCGCGCGCTGAAGGTCGCGCTGCATCTTTCCCAGGCTCTGCTGACTGCCGCGCTGTGCTACCGGCGCATGACGCCGCGGCGGCGATTGGCGTTCAAGCAGCGCTGGTCGCGGCGGCTCCTGGAAATCTTGGGAATCCGCCTGGAAATCCGCCAGGAAGCCGGGGAAACGGACGCGCCGCCCGGCTGCCTGATCGTCGCCAACCATATTTCCTGGCTGGACATTTTCGTGATCGACGCGCTGCGTCCCGCTGCCTTCATCGCCAAGGCGGAAGTCCGCGCCTGGCCGCTGGCCGGCTGGCTGGCGGCGCGCAACGATACGATCTTCCTGAATCGGAACAGCCGCCAACATGCCCGCCAGGTCAACGCGGAAATCGCGGCGCGGCTGGACGCCGGCTTCGACGTCGCCATTTTTCCCGAAGGCCGGACGAGCGACGGCGCGCGCCTGCTCGAATTCCACGCCGCCTTGCTGCAAGCGGCGATCGCCACCGGACGCCCGGTGCTGCCGATGGCCCTCTCCTACCACGATGCGCACGGCCAGCCCAGCGCTGCGCCGTCGTTCGCCGACGTCACCCTGCCGCGCTGTTTCGCCGCGAT
>JAISQQ010000341.1 GCA_031274075.1 Accumulibacter sp. | reverse complement strand
AGCCTAGACGCGCCGGAAAACGGCGGTGGCGTTGGTGCCGCCGAAACCGAAGGAATTCGAGATGGCCACGTCGATCTTCATCGGCCGCGCCTCGTTGGCGCAGTAGTCGAGATCGCAGGCTTCGTCCTGGCTGAAAATGTTGATGGTCGGCGGCGATACCTGATGGTAAACGGCCAGCGCGGAGAACACGGCCTCGATACCGCCCGCGGCGCCCAGCAGGTGGCCGGTCATCGACTTGGTCGAGTTGACCACCAGTTTTTTCGCATGATCGCCAAACGCCCGCTTGACGGCGACCGTTTCGGCGATGTCGCCCAGCGGCGTCGAGGTGCCATGCGCATTGAGGTAATGCACTTCGTCGAGATTGACCCGCGCGTTCTTCAAGGCATTGCTCATGCACCGGGCGGCGCCCTCCCCGTCTTCGCACGGCGCGGTCATGTGATGGGCGTCGCCGCTCATGCCGATCCCGGCCAGCTCGCCGTAGATCCTGGCGCCGCGCGCCCTGGCGTGCTCGTATTCCTCGAGCACCATCACGCCGGCGCCCTCGCCCAGGACGAAGCCGTCGCGATCCTTGTCCCACGGACGGCTGGCGGTCTTCGGGTCGTCGTTGCGCGTCGACAGGGCGCGCGCCGCGCAGAAACCGCCCAGGCCCAGCGGGGACACCGTGCATTCGGCACCGCCGGCGACCATGATGTCCGCGTCCCCATATTCGATCAGCCGCCCGGCGTCGCCGATGCTGTGCGTTCCGGTGGAACAGGCGCTGACCATGGCGATGTTCGGGCCCTTGTAGCCGTACATGATCGACAGGTTGCCGGCAATCATGTTGATGATCGACCCCGGCACGAAGAACGGGGATATCCTGCGCACTCCGGAAGCGACGAATTCGTCGCGCGTCGCCTCGATCATCGGCAGGCCGCCGATCCCCGAACCGATGGAAACGCCGATCCGCTCCGCGTTGGCCGGATGCGCCTCGAGGCCGGCGTCCTTGATCGCCTGGATGCCCGCCGCCAAGCCGTAGTGGATGAACGTATCCATGCGCCGCGCGTCCCGCGCCGGAAGATATTGCGTAACGTCGAATTCCTTCACCTCGCCGGCGATGCGGACCGGAAACGAGGCGGCGTCGAAGCGCGTGATCCGCTCGATTCCCGAGCGGCCCGCAAGGACGTTCTGCCAGGCTTGTTCGACGGTATTGCCGACCGGCGAAACGACGCCAAGGCCGGTGATGACGACTCTGCGACGTGTCAATTCATTCTCCGTGAAATCACTTTTTATGGCTGGCGACGTAGTCGATGGCCTGTTGGACGCTGGTGATCTTCCCCGTCTCGTCGTCCGGAATCTCGCAGCCGAATTCTTCTTCCAGCGCCATGATCAGCTCGACGGTGTTCAGGGAATCCGCGCCGAGATCTTCGATGAATGAAGATTCGTTCCTGACGTCGGCTTCATTCACGCCGAGTTGTTCCACAACGATCTTTTTGACGCGTTGCTCGATGTTTTCCATTAAGAAACTCCTTTTGTAGGTTCATGGGCAAAACAAACCGACGCGCATCCCGCGCCGGAAGGTATTGCGTAAGCTCGAAATTCCCTGCCTCGCCGGCCATCCGGGCCGGGAACGAGGAAACGCCGAAGCGCGTGATCCGCCCGATCCCCGGAACGGCCCGCAAGAATGTCCGCCAGGCTCGTTCGCTGTTGTCGCCGGGCGGTGAAACGAGGTCAAGACCGGCGATGCCGGGATGCCGGCCCCGCGGCGTGTCAGTTCATTCTCCGTGGAATCACTTTTTGTGGCTGATGACGTAGTCGATGGCCTGCTGGACGCTGGTGATCTTTTCAGCTTCGTCGTCCGGAATCTCGCATTCGAATTCTTCTTCCAGCGCCATGACCAGTTCAACGGTATCCAAGGAATCCGCGCCGAGATCGTCAACAAATGAAGATTCGTTCTTGATGTCGGCTTCATTCACCCCCAGTTGTTCCGCAACGATCTTTTTGACACGTTGTTCGATGTTTTCCATCAAGAGACTCCTTTGTAGGTTCATGGGTAAAAGCAAATCTGACGCATTCTAGCAAACTCTCGCCGGCTCTTAGCAAGCGGCGAACGAACCGGCGCTCGTCCGCCCTGCCCCGGCGGAATCAACTCATGTACATGCCGCCGTTGACGTGGATCGTCGCGCCGGAGATGTAGGCGCCTCCGGGCGAGGCCAGGAAAGCCACGGCTGCGGCGACGTCCTCGGGCTGGCCGAGCCGCCCGAGCGGGACGCTGGCCGCCAGCGCCGCGCGCTGTTTTTCTTCCAGCACCTTGGTCATGTCGGTGTCGATGAACCCAGGCGCCACGCAGTTGACGGTAATGTTCCGGCTGCCCAGCTCGCGCGCCAGCGCGCGCGACATGCCGGCCACGCCCGCCTTCGACGCGCAGTAGTTGGCCTGCCCGGCGTTGCCGGCGTAGCCGACCACCGAGGCGATGTTGATGATGCGCCCGTCACGCGCCTTCATCATGCCGCGCACCACCGCGCGGCACAGGCGGAAGACGGCCTTGAGATTGGTGTCGATCACCGCGTCCCATTCCTCGTCCTTCATGCGCATCGCCAGGTTGTCGCGCGTGATTCCGGCGTTGTTGACCAGCGCGTAAAGGCCGCCGTATTCCTTCTCGGACAGCGCGATTCCCGCTTCGATCTGGGCCGGGTCGCGCACGTCCATGACCAGGCCGCGCCCTGGAATCCCGGCCTCGGCCAGCGCCGCGTCGATGCGCTGCGCGTTCTTTTCGTTGATGTCGGTGCCCACGACCGTCGCGCCGTGACGGCCGAGTTCGCGCGCGATCGCCACGCCGATGCCTTGCGCGGCGCCGGTGACGAGTACGGTTTTATCTTTCAGATACATGGCTTACTCCAGGTTGAGGTTGGCTTCGATCGCGGCGGCGTCGCACAGGGCGATGCCGTCGACGCCGTCGGCGCAGCGCTTGGCGAGGCCGGCAAGCACCTTGCCGGGACCGCATTCGGCGACCTGGGTGATCCCCATCGAGGCGATCTTGCGCATGGTTTCGACCCAGCGCACGGGCGAATAAGCCTGGCGAACCAGCGCGTCCTTGATCCTCGCCGGATCGGTCTCGATGGCGACGTCGACGTTGTTGACCAGCGGGATGAGCGGCGCCTTGAAATCGAGCTCGGCCAAGCGCGCCGCCAGCCTGTCCGCCGCGGGACGGATCAGCGAGGAATGAAAGGGCGCGGAGACCGGCAGCGGCACGGCGCGTTTCGCGCCGCGCGCCTTGCAGCCCTCGCAGGCGCGCCCGACGGCGGCCTTGTGGCCGGCGATCACCGTCTGCCCGGGGCCGTTGAAATTGACCGGCTCGACGACCTGCCCTTCGCCGACTTCGGCCTCGGCCTCGGCGCAGGCCTCGCGAATCTTGTCGTCGTCCAGGTTGAGAATCGCCGCCATCGCCCCGGTTCCGAGCGGAACGGCCTCCTGCATGGCGATCGCGCGCAGGCGCACCAAGGGAACGGCGTCCTTGAAATCGATCACCCCGGCGGCCACCAGCGCCGAGTACTCGCCCAGGCTGTGCCCGGCCACCACCGAAGGCGGCCGGCCGCCCTTCTCCAGCCACAGGCGATACGCGGCGATCGCCGCGGTCAACATCAGCGGCTGCGTATTGACGGTCTGGGCCAGCAGTTCCGCCGGCCCTTCGACGACGAGCTGCCACAAGTCCTGGTTCAGCGCCTCGCAGGCTTCGTCGAAGGTGGAAAGCACCACCGCCGGATCGCCATAGGCGTTCATCATCCCGACCGACTGGGAGCCCTGCCCTGGAAACACGAATGCGAAAGCCATATTCTCTCCTTCTAGTACTGGAGCAGGACAGCGCCCCAGGTAACTCCCGCGCCCACGCCTTCGAGCATGACTTTCTGTCCGCGCCGGATGCGTCCGTCGCGAACCGCCGCGTCCAGCGCCAGCGGAATGGAAGCCGCCGAAGTGTTGCCGTGACGATCCACCGTCACCACGATCTTGTCCATGGACAGCCCCAGCTTTTTGGCCGTCGATTCGATGATGCGGATATTGGCCTGGTGCGGAACCAGCCAATCGATTGCGGATGGCGAAATGCCCGCGGCGTCGCAGCATTCGAGGGCGATTTCGGACATGACACGCACGGCGAACTTGAAAACGGCCTGACCGTCCATGCGCACGAACGGATCGCCGCAAACCTGCCCACCGCAAACCTGTCCCGCGACCGCAAGAATACCATGCCGCGAACCGTCGGCGCGCGCCGCCGTGGCGATTATCCCGGGCGCGTCGGAAGCCGTGAGCACGACGGCGCCCGCGCCATCGCCGAACAGCACGCAGGTAGCGCGATCCCGCCAGTCCAGAATACGCGAGAAGACGTCCGCCCCGACGACCAGCGCCGTCTTGTGGCTGCCGGAGCGGATGAACTTTTCGGCAACGTTGAGCGCATACACGAAGCCGCCGCACACCGCCTGCACGTCGAAGGCCATGGCGCCGGCATTGCCGAGCTTCCCCTGCAGCAGACACGCCGTGCTCGGAAAGATGAAGTCCGGCGTAGTCGTGGCGACGATGATCAAATCGAGTCCGGAAGCCGCCATCCCCGCGGCTTCGAGCGCGCGGCGGCTGGCTTCGAGGGCGAGATCGGAACTCGCGCAAGCGCCCTCGGCCAGATGGCGCGCGCGGATTCCGGTACGGGTGGCGATCCACTCGTCGCTGGTGGCGACGCCGCGCCGGACGAGATCGTCATTGCTCACCGGCGATCCCGGCAAGTAGCCGCCGACGCCTGTGATACGGGCATACATACTACGCTGTCTCCTGAGTCTCTTGCTGCCGCGCCTGCTGGGCCACGCGCAGGGAAATACGTTCCAGGACGCCGGTGCGGACGGCGTCCGCCGCGCGATCCAGCGCGTTGCCGAAGGAAAAGGCGTCGGCGGAGCCGTGGCTTTTCACCACGATGCCGCGCAGCCCCAGCAGGCTGGCGCCGTTGTAGCGGCGATGATCGACGCGGCGCTTGAAATGCCGGATGGCGGGCAAGGCGATCAGCGCGGCGAGCCGGGTCAGCAGGTTGCGGCCAAACTCCTGGCGCAGGAAGACCGCCAGCATCTGCGCCAGCCCCTCGGAAACCTTGAGCGCCACGTTGCCGACGAAGCCGTCGCAGACGACCACCTCGGCCTCGCCCTTGTACAGGCCGTCGCCTTCCACGTTACCGACGAAATTGAGCCCCGAATCCTTGAGCAGTTCCGCGGCGCGCTTGACCACCTCGTTCCCCTTGATGTCTTCCGCGCCGATGTTGAGCAGGCCCACCGCCGGGCGCTCCTTGTGTTCGATCGCGCCGACCAGCGAAGCGCCCATGATGGCGAACTGCAACAGGTGCTCCGGAGAACAATCCACGTTGGCGCCGAGATCGAGCACATGGACGTGGCCGGAAGTGGTCGGCAGGATGGCGCAGATCGCCGGGCGGTCGATTCCCGGCAGCATCTTGAGCACGAAACGCGAAATCGCCATCAGCGCGCCGGTATTGCCGGCCGAGACGCAAGCGTCGGCCTCGCCGTCCTTCACCAGGTCGAGCGCCACGCGCATGGAAGAATCCTTCTTGGCGCGAATGGCGAGCGCCGGCGATTCGTCCATGGCTACCACCTCGCTGGCCTGCCGGATCGGCAGGCGCGGCTCGTCCGCGCCGCCGAGGAACGGCCGGATTTTTTCTTCGATGCCCACCAGGATGGCGCGAACGTCATCGTGCCGGCGCACGAATTCCAACGCCGCCCGCACGGTGACCTCGGGACCGTGGTCTCCGCCCATGCAGTCGATGGCGACAGTGACAGTCATCGAATAAAGGCAAAAGAAAAGGCAGGCTCCCACCCACGGGATTCAACCTGCCCGGTTCCAGGGTCTTATTCAGCGGAACTCTTGACCACCTTCTTGCCGCGATAGTAGCCCGTGGGGCTGACGTGGTGGCGCAGATGCACCTCGCCGGTGGTCGGTTCGATGGCCAGCGGCGGCTTGGCCAGAAAATCATGCGAACGGCGCATGCCGCGCTTGGACGGGGATTGCTTGTTCTGTTGAACGGCCATGATTCCTACTCCATTTTCAAATTCACTGCACCCTGCCCTTCAGCACGGCGAAAGGAGAAAACTTCTCCGAACGCCCGCCCGCGTCGGGCAATACACAATTTTCGTGACGTGGCGCCGCGGGAAGATCGAGAATGATCTCGTCTTCGATCAACGCCAGGACATCGAGTTCTTTTTGCGCCGTGAGGAAATCCTTCGAATCGTCCTCGATTTCCTCCTGCGTCAATTCCCCTTCATCCTTGACCAATTCCAGCAGGCTGCGAATCCTGACCGGATAGCCAATTCCTTCGAGGCAGCGCTGGCAACACACGGACAACACACCATCGACTTCCAGGATCAGCTGCGGCCTGCTGCGCGGCCCCATCCGCCCCTGCACGCGGTAAACAAGATCGCCGGCCGGAGCGGTCAACAGGTCGAGCACTCGCGCCAGACCGGCTACCGGCAAGCTGCCCTGCAAGCAAGCACCTTCCCGCGCAAAGGCCAGGCTGTCAATGATCACCCCTTGCGACATAAGGCGCGCATGATATTATCTTTGTTCCCCGAAGTCAAAGCCGCGCCCAAAACCATCACGTGACCATCACGCAAGCATCACGCAAGCCCCTGGATTTTTTCACTTTTTTTGCCGCGAAAACACCGTGGTTTTCGCCGCTCCCGCCGTGACCCGCAGACCAATCGTCCTGGCCTCGACCTCGCCGTTCCGGCGCGAATTGCTCGCCCGGCTCGGACTTCCCTTCGCCACGGCCAATCCCCGCTGCGACGAAGCGCCGCTGCCGGGCGAGGCGCCGGAAGACACCGCGCTGAGACTCTCCGAAGCCAAGGCGCGCGCCGCCGCGCCGCTTTTCCCCGAAGCGCTCGTCATCGGCGGCGACCAGGTCGCCGTCCTCGACGGCCAAGCCTACGGCAAGCCGGGAACGCACGACAAGGCGGTCGGGCAACTGCGCGCGATGCGCGGCCGGACGGTCAATTTTTTCACCGGACTGTGCCTGCTCGACGCCCGCACCGGGCAGGCGCGGATACGCGGCGTTCCGACCCTGGTCACTTTCCGCGATTTGAGCGACGAGGAAATCGAGAACTACCTTCGCCGCGAACAGCCCTACGACTGCGCGGGCGCCGCGAAATCCGAGGGGCTCGGCATCGCCATCATCGCCCGCATGCAGGGGGACGACCCGAACGCCCTGATCGGCCTGCCGCTGATCGCGCTCTGCGAGCTGCTCAAGGAAGCGGGATGCCCGGTGCTTTAGTTCAGAGGACGGAGGACAGAGGACGGTAATATTTGCGGGCGCGAAGCGCCCGGTGACTGGACTGTCACCTGTCTTCCGTCCTCTGTCCTCTGAACATCACCGGCGATCCGGAAATGGAATAAAATCCGGCAGTCTTCGGAAAGGAACCCGGTCATGCCCCTGGAACAAATTTCGCCGGCACAGGAAGCCAGCATCCTGGCGGAAGCCCTGCCCTACATCAAGCGCTTCCACGGCAAGACCCTGGTGGTCAAGTTCGGCGGCAACGCGATGATCGACGAGAAGCTCAAGCAGTGTTTCGCGCGCGACGTGGTCCTGCTCAAGCTGGTCGGCATGAACGTGGTGGTGGTACACGGCGGCGGGCCGCAGATCGAGAACCTGCTGACGCGGGTCGGGAAACGGGGGGAATTCATCCAGGGCATGCGCGTAACCGACGCCGAAACGATGGAAATCGTGGAAATGGTGCTCGGCGGCCAGGTCAACAAGGACGTCGTCAACCTGATCAATCAGGCCGGCGGCAAGGCGGTCGGGCTGACCGGCAAGGATGGCGGCATGATCCGGGCCAGGAAGCTGCAGTTGCCGAGCCGGGATAATCACGCCGACCTGATCGACATCGGTATGGTCGGCGACATCATCCGGATCGATCCCGCGCTGATCGGCTACCTCGAAGCCGGCGCCTTCATTCCGGTCATCGCGCCGATCGGCGTCGGCGAAAACGGCGAGACCTACAACATCAACGCCGACGTCGTCGCCGGCAAGGTGGCCGAAATCCTCGAAGCGGAAAAGCTCGTGCTGCTGACCAATACGCCGGGCGTCCTCGACAAGGACGGCAAGGTCATCACCGACGTCACGCCGAAAGAGATCAACGCCATGGTCGAGGACGGGACGCTGCACGGCGGCATGTTGCCGAAGATCGGTTCGGCGCTCGAAGCCGCCCGCAGCGGCGTCAAGAGCGTACATATCATCGACGGCCGCGTCGAACATGCCTTGCTGCTGGAAATCCTGACCAATCATGGTTTCGGCACGTTGATCCGATCGCTGTGAACACCGCGGGAAGAAACGGGCGAGCGGCGAGGAGAACCCAGGCATGCCTCCCGTTCCCGGTTCCGGGCCCTTCCCGCGCGGCGAAATTCGCCGCGCGAACCTGGCTGTTCGATCTGGACGACACGCTGCACGACGCCAGCGCGCATATCTTTCCGCACATCGGCCGCCTGATGCGCGATTACATCCGGCGCCACATGAACCTCGGCGAGGCGGAGGCCACGGCGCTGCGCCAGCACTACTGGAAACGCTACGGCGCCACTTTGCCCGGCCTGATGCGCCACCACGGCGTCGATCCCCGGCATTTTCTCCAGCATACGCACCAGTTTCACGATCTGGCGAGCATGGTCGTCGTCGAACGCGGGTTGAAAGCCATGCTCAGGCGGCTGCCCGGACGCAAGATCGTCTTTTCCAACGCGCCATCGCATTACGCGCGGGCCGTTCTCGCCATTGCCGGCATCAGCCGCTGCTTCGACGCGGTCTATTCGGTCGAGCGCTTCCGTTTTCGCGCCAAGCCGGCGACGCAGGGTTTCCTGCATCTCTTGCGCGCGGAAAGACTGCTTCCGCAAGCGTGCATCATGGTCGAGGATTCCCTGGGCAATCTGCGCACCGCCAAAAGGCTGGGGATGACCACGGTCTGGGTCAGTCCGGGCACGCGCGGCTCGCTCCACGCGGATATCCGGATCGCCAGCGTGCTCGATCTGCCGCGCCGCCTGCGGCAGATCGGATGCTGGAAACCACGGGCGTAGGCGCTTTTTTCACTTCTCACCCAGCCAGATAATCGATCACCTCAAGAACGTCGTCAGGAGTGTCAACATGGTCAAACCGGGTGAAAGACGATTGCAGATTCTGCAAACGCTGGCCGCAATGCTCGAAAACCCCAAGGGGGAAAAAATCACCACGGCGGCCCTGGCGGCCCGGCTGAATTGCTCGGAAGCGGCGCTGTACCGCCATTTCGCCAGCAAGGCGCAGATGTTCGAGGGGCTGATCGAATTCATCGAAACCAGCCTGTTCGGGGTCATCAACCAGATCTCCGGCAAGGAGCC
>JAISQQ010000133.1 GCA_031274075.1 Accumulibacter sp. | reverse complement strand
TCTGGTCCTTGGTGGCGAATTTTTTCGAGTAGTGCTTCAGGTAGCGGTCGACGTCGCGGCTTTCCCAGTCGCCGCGCCATTCCTCGATCTTCTTGTTGAGCGCGGCGCGTTCGCTTTGCCAGTCGTCGAACGAGAGCCATTCGACCGAATTGCTGATGATCACCGGCGTCAGGCCGATTTGCAGCTTCTCGGCCAGCGCGTCGAGATCGGCGTTGGCCAGCACCATGCAGCCGTCGGACGCCTTGGGCGGGCGCGAGAAGGTGTCCGACGGGGTGCCGTGCAGCCAGATGCCGTGGCCCTTGCGCCCCAGGCGCTTGTCCCATTCGTTGGGGTAGTTGATCGGGAAGGCTCCGGTGCCGTAGAAATCGCCGACTTTTTTCGGATCGAGGCTGGAGGTGACGTGATAGACCCCGGTCGGCGTCTTCTTGTCGCCTTCGCGCATCTTGTCCGCCCCCAGCTTGCCGTGCGAGAGGTAGTAGTCGGCCACGAAGCGCGGGCGGCCGCCGGCGCTGGTGTCGTTCTGGTACAGGTAGAGCCGCGCCTTGCGCGTGTCGATCACGATGGCGTGCTTTTGATCCGGCGGCATTTGCAGCAGGTAGCGGGGGAGGTAGGCGGCGGTCGCCGGACGGTCGCGGTAGGCGTTGAGCCGGGCGACGATTTCATCGCGCAGGTCGTCGACCGATTCGCGCGGCGCGCCCTGGGCGTTGCCGAAGGTCGACAGCGGCATGCCGCGGGCCAGCAGCAGGTCGCCCTTGATCAGGTGCGCCAGGCGGAAAGTCGGGTACTGGCGGAGCAGGGCGTCGGTTTTTTCGAGCGCCTTGTCCAGCCGGTTGTTCTCGATTTCGTCGAGAATGCTGAACAGTTGAGGCTCGGGACCGGAATCGGAGAGGGTCGCGGGCGGCGCGGCGCGTCCGTCGGAAACCGCCGGAACGACCGGCCAGGCGGCGCAGACGGCGAGCAGCGCCAGCGGCAGCGCGATCCGGCGTGCGATCCGGCGCGCGATTTGGCGCATCAAGACACGCGCTCCTGCAGGATCAGCCATTTGCCTCCGGATTTGACGAACACCAGCGTCTTGTTGGCCTGCGACTTGAACGTCGCCGAGGCGTAGTGCTGGCGGAAGCGCGCCGTCGCCCGCTCGCCGGATACGGAAACCTTGATGTCGTCGACGACAACTTGCAGTCTTCCCGGTTTGTCGATCCGCTGCCGGCGTTCCGCTTCCCATTGCTTGAGCGTCATGCCGTTCGGCGTCTGGAAGTTTCCGGCGTAGAACGCGAGGTAGGCGCGCACGTCCTTGCGCGACCAGGCCCTGGCCCAGTCGCGGACGATCCCGGCGACGTCGTTTTCCGCGTTGCCGGCGGCGGCTTTGGTTTCGGCCTTCCTGGCTTCATCGGGCTTTGCCGCTGCCGGCGGCGGTGTTGGCGTTGGTGTTGGTGGCGGCGTGACGACGGCGGGCGGCGGGAGGGGCGTCACCGGGACGGGTGGCGGCGCTTCGACCGCCGCCACCTTCACCGGCGGCGCGTTCCCGGTTTTCGGCGTCGCGGCGGCGGTTTTGACGCCCGGCCGCGGCGAGGCGCTGATCAGTTCCCGGATCATCGACAGCTTGGTCTGCGTGGCCTTGTTCGAGGAATCGAGCTGCAGGGCCTTGTCGTAGGCCTGGCTGGCCAGCTTGGCGTAGACGTCGCCAAGATTCTCGTGCGCTATGGCGTAGCTCGGATGCGTGCGGATCGCCATTTCCAGCGCCGTCTGCGCCTTCTCGTACTGTCTTTGCCGGGCGTACAGCACGGCCAGGTTGTTGTACGGCTCCGGCAGTTCGGGGAATCTCTCGGTGAGATCGTTGAATACCTCGATCGCTTCCTGCGGGCGCTCCAGTTCGCTCAGGATCACCCCCTTGGTGAACGGCCCCTGGGCGTCCTTCGGCTGCGCGGCGATGTAGCGCTCGACCTGCTCCAGCGCCTGGGTCATTTTCCCTTCCTTCATCAGGCTCTGGATGTCGGCCAGCGTCTGGGTGTACGCAAGCTGTGTGAAAATGGCCAGGACGCATCCCGTCATCAGGCCCGGAAGGCGTGTCCGCAATGGCTTTGGAAAGGTCGAAAACATCGCTGTGCTATACTCTGCGTGCTGGTTCAAATCCTGTGAATTCTAGCAAGAAGCCCACCGAAACCAAAATCATCCACGTGCCCGCCCATTTAATGGCGCCCGCGCGCGAGCCGCAAAATGCTGAAAATCTACAATTCCCTGACGCGGGAAAAACAGGACTTCATTCCCATCGAGCCCGGCAAGGCGCGCATGTACGTGTGCGGAATGACGGTATACGACTATTGCCATCTGGGCCACGCCCGCGTGCTGGTGGTCTTCGACATGGTGCGGCGCTGGCTGCGCGCCAGCGGTTTGGCCGTGACCTACGCGCGCAACATCACCGACATCGACGACAAGATCATCAAGCGCGCCCGGGAAAACGGGGAAAGCATCGGCGAACTGACCGGCCGCTTCATCGCCTTCATGAACCAGGACGCGGCGGCGCTCGGCGTGGAAAAGCCCGATTTCGAGCCGCGCGCGACCGGGTACGTGGCGCAGATGCTGGAGCTGATCGGCCAGTTGGAGAAAAACGGCCTCGCCTACCGGGCCGAGAACGGAGACGTGAATTTTTCCGTGCGCAAGTTTCCGGGCTACGGCAAGCTGTCCGGCAAGTCGCTCGACGGCCTGCGCGCCGGCGAGCGCGTCGACGTCGACCAGGCCAAGCAGGATCCCCTGGACTTCGTGCTGTGGAAGCGCGCCAAGGAAGGCGAGCCGTTCTGGGAATCGCCGTGGGGACGCGGCCGGCCGGGCTGGCACATCGAATGCTCGGCGATGAGCTCGGACATTCTCGGCAAGCAGTTCGACATCCACGGCGGCGGGCAGGATCTCCAGTTTCCGCATCACGAGAACGAGATCGCGCAATCCGAGGGCGCGCACCGCTGCCGCTTCGTAAATTACTGGATGCACAACGGCTTCGTGCGCGTCGATGACGAGAAGATGTCCAAGTCGCTCGGCAACTTCTTCACCATCCGCGAAGTGCTCAAGAAATATGACGGGGAAGTCGTGCGCTTCTTCATCCTGCGCGCGCATTACCGCAGCCCGCTCAACTATTCGGACAAGCACCTCGACGACGCGCGCCAGGCGCTATCCAGGCTCTATGCGGCGCTGAAGGCGGTCGAGCCGGCGGATGTCCCGGTCGATTGGAGCGAAGCGCACGCGCGGCGTTTCCGCGCGGCGATGGACGACGATTTCAATACGCCCGAAGCCTGCGCCGTGCTGTTCGACCTGGCGGCCGAGGCGAATCGCGCCAAATCGTCCGCGCTGGCCGGGCAACTGCGCGCGCTGGCCGGTTTGCTGGGCCTGCTTGGGCGCGGCGCGCAAGAATTTTTCCAGGCGACGCCCGCGGGCGGCGGCGAAGAACAGGACGCCGCCTGCCCGGTAGAGGAAGTCGAAGCGCTGATCGCCGCGCGTCTGGCGGCCAAAAAAGCGAAGAACTTCGCCGAGGCCGACCGCATTCGCGGCCAACTGGCGGCCGCCGGCATCGCGCTGGAAGACGGCCCGCAAGGAACGACGTGGCGGCGCGCGTGACGGCGGCGGCAGCGGCGCCCGAAGCTATTTGCTGACGAGCAGCGGATATCCGGCGATGGCGGCGCGCGCGGGCATTCCGACCGGAGCGCACATCCTGTGCGAGCGCGGCGGCCGCGTCCTGCTCCTGCGCCGCGCCAACACCGGTTTCTTCGACGGCCTGTACAGCCTGCCGGGCGGTCACGTCGAAGAAGGCGAATCCATCGTCCAGGCCGCGGCGCGGGAACTGGAGGAAGAAACCGGCCTGCGCGCCGCGCCCGGCGATCTCGAATGGCTCGGCGTGATCCATCGCCGCTCGGACACCAACCGCATCGACTTCTTCCTGCGCGCCCGGCGCTGGAGCGGCGAGCCGGAGGTGCGCGAACCAGACAAATGCGCCGCGCTCGACTGGTTCGCGCGCGACGCCCTGCCGGAAAACCTGGCGCCGTACGTCAGGGTGGCGCTGGAAGCCGGGGAAGGCGGCTGGATGCGCGAGTTGGGGTGGTGAATCCGGGGATTGCCGGGAAGTTTCGTAGGGCGGACGGATAAGCGAAGCGTCATCCGCCGGTCGTTGATTTCCGGCGGCTTCGCCGCCGCTTTTTTGGACTGGCGGAAGATGGTCTTTTCCGCCCTACGCTTGCTTTTCCTTTCCTCGTGCCTTGAAGCGCACAATGATCACTTCGCCCTCAAAACCGGAGGCTTCGGCTTCTTCGCGCATCCAGTCCAGCGTTTTTTGTTGCGACGCGCCGCCGGTTCCCGCGCCGATCAGGGGAAAGGCGATGGAATGGTAGGCTTTTTCCCTTGCCAGACCCAGCGCGGAGCGTACCGACAAACGAATGGATTTTTCCGTGGCGAACCAGAACAGGTTGATTCCAGCCACATGGATGATGCCCTGAAACGGCAAGCGGCCCGCCGTGGTATGCACCGCGCCGCCCAGCGGAATCGGGCCAAGACGCGCGAGTTCCCGAAAGGGCGCGTAGCCGCCCCGCCGCTTGATCGCCCCGGAAACACCCTGTGGCAGCAAGAGCCACCACGGAATGACGTTGCGATTCCAGGCGTTGACGATAACGTCCACCGGCTGATCGAGCAGATCGCCTTCGACGAGAGTGATGCTTGTCCCAGCTTGCGCCATTATT
>JAISQQ010000125.1 GCA_031274075.1 Accumulibacter sp. | reverse complement strand
TCACTCGAAACGCAGCGCGACGATGGGATCGAGGTTGGCGGCGCGGCGGGCGGGCATGTAGCCGAAGACGATGCCGATGGCGCCGGAGAAGACGAAGGCCAGCAGGTTGATGCCGGGGTCGAACAGGAAAGGCATCTGCATCAGCGCGGTGAGGCCTAAGCAGACGACCAGCGCCAGCGCGAGGCCGATCAGGCCGCCGAGCGCCGAGAGCACCACCGCCTCGATCAGGAACTGGAGCAGCACTTCGTGCTCGAGCGCGCCGATGGCCAAGCGGATGCCGATTTCGCGGGTGCGCTCGGTGACCGAGACGAGCATGATGTTCATGATGCCGATGCCGCCGACGAGCAGGCTGACCGCCGCCACCGCGCCGAGCAGGCCGGTCAGCGTGCGGATGGTGCCGGAGAGCGCTTCGGCGATCTGCTTGGTGTCCATGACGTTGAAATCGTCGTCGGCGCCTTCCGGGAGCTTGCGCCGTTCGCGCATCAGCCGGCGGATCTGTTCCATGACCGGTTCGGCGGCGATGTCGTCGCGCATCGACAGCATCAGCGTCGGCACGTCGGTGAGGTTGCCGGTGAGGCGCCGCTGGGCGGTGCGGATCGGCATCAGCACCACGTCGTCCTGGTCCTGGCCCATCGCGCCCTGACCCTTGGCGCGCAGGACGCCGATGATCTCGCAGGAAAAATTCTTCACGCGCAGCTCGTCGCCGATCGGCGAGCCGCGGGGGAAGAGTTGCCGCCTCACCGTCTCGCCGATCAGGCACACTGCCTTGCCGGCGGCTTCCTCGTCGTCGGCGAATGGCCGTCCCGAGGCGATCTGCCAGTTGCCGGCGACGAAATAGTCGTTGCTGGTACCGCTGACCTGCGATTGCCAGTTCTGGTTGCCGGCGACCAGCGTCACCCGGCTGCCGACCATTGGGGCGACGGCCTGCAGCGCGGGGATCTGGGTTTGCAGGGCTTCCACGTCGGCCAGCTTGAAGCTCGGCGCGCCGGCGCTGTCGCGCGGGCCGAGCTGCTGGCCGGGGCGCAGGATCAGCAGGTTGCTGCCGAGGCTGGAAATCTGGTCGGCCACCATGCGCGTCGCGCCGTTGCCGAGCGTGACCATGGTAATCACCGCGGCGACGCCGATGACCACGCCGAGCGCGGTCAGGAAGGAGCGCATCAGATTGCGCCGGATCGCGCGCAGGGCGAGGAGGAAGGCATTGAGCAGCATAAAAGTAAACGTCCAAAAGTAAAGTAAACGTCCAAAAGTAAAAACCTACTTTTGGCCGGGGATATTTGCGGTTTGAAGGCAGGCGAAGCCTGCCTTCAAACCCGTCAAACCCAACGAAAACCCTCCCCATCCGTGCGGGGTTTTCGTTGCTTTTCCCTCCGAAAAAGGAAGGCTCTGCCTGCCTTTTTCGGATAAACAACCCGGCGCAAAGTAGATTTTTACTTTGCGACGTTTCATTGTTTGGCCGGGGATATTTGTGGTTTGAAGGCAGGCGAAGCCCGCCTTCAAACCCGTTGAACCCAACGAAACCCCCTCCCCAGCCACGTGGGGTTTTCGTTGCTTTTTCCTCCGAAAAAGGAAGGCTCTGCCTGCCTTTTTCGGGTAAACAAGCCGGCGCAAAGTAGGTTTTTACTTTGCGACGTTTCATCGTTTCCTTTCCTCGTCGCTGGCCACCAGTCCGTCGACGAACTTCACCACGCGGTCGGCGTAGCCGGCCATTTCGGGTTCGTGCGTGACCATGATGATGGTGATTCCCTGCTCGCGGTTGAGCGCGACCAGCAGATCCATGATTTCGTGGCCGCGCTTGCTGTCGAGATTGCCGGTCGGCTCGTCGGCCAGCAGCACCAGCGGACGGGTGACGATGGCGCGGGCGATGGCCACGCGCTGCTGTTGGCCGCCGGAGAGTTCGGCCGGCGTGTGGTGTTCCCATCCGGTCAGTCCGACCTGCCTGAGCGCCTCGCGCGCCGCGGCGTGCCGCCGGGCCGCCGCCGTGCCGCGGTAAAGCAGCGGCAATTCGACGTTCTCCTGCGCCGAGGTGCGCGACAAGAGGTTGAAGCCCTGGAAGACGAAACCCAGGTAGTGCCGGCGCAGCAGGGCGCGCTGGTTGCGCGACAGCGCCTCGACGGCGATGTTGCGGAAGCGGTAGGCGCCGGCGGTCGGCCCGTCGAGGCAGCCCAGGATGTTGAGCGCCGTCGATTTGCCCGAACCGCTCGGCCCCATGATCGCCACGAACTGGCCGGGCAGGATGTCCAGGTCGACGCCCTTGAGCGCCTGGAGCGCCGCCAGGCCCTGTCCGTAGGTCTTGGTGACGCCGCGCAGGGAGATCAGCGCGGGGGTGCTCACGGCGCCCTCACTTGGTTTTTTCCTGATAGTCGATGATCACCGGCGTGCCGGCGGCGAGCCGGCCGCCGACGATTTCGGTCTGGCGGCCGTTGCTGACGCCGGTCTGGACATGGATCGCGGCGGGCGCGCCGTCGCGCAGCACCCAGACCGTCCGGGTCACGCCCGGCTCGGGCGCGGCCTGCCCCTGCTGCACCTGTTGCGGCCTGCGCTGCCGCCGCGGCGGACGCGGCAGGATGCGCGCCAGGATGCTGCCCGAAGGCTCGGCCGCCGGCGCGGCGGGCGGCGAGAAGCGCAGCGCGGCGTTCGACACCAGCAGCGCGTTTTCGCGCTGGGCGGTGATGATGCGCGCGGTGGCGGTCATGCCGGGACGCAGGGCCAGGTCGTCGTTGCTCACCGAGAGCACGGTCTTGTAGGTGACCACGTTGTCGGTCGTCGTCGAGCCGATGCCGATGCGCTGGATGCTGGCCGGGAAATCGCGCCCCGGCCAGGCCGAGACGGTGAAGCTGGCGGGCTGCCCGAGCCGCACCGAACTGACGTCGGCTTCGTCCACCTTGACCTGGAGTTCCATCTGGGTCAGGTCCTCGGCGATGGTAAACATTACCGGCGTGGTCATCTGCGCGGCCACCGTCTGGCCAGGCTCGACCTTGCGCGCCAGCACGACGCCGTTGATCGGCGAGCGGATCACCGCCTTTTCGATGTTGGTTTCGTCGGTTTGCAGCGTCGCCCTGGCCTGCGAGACCGAGGCGCGGGCGCTGGCGAGGTTGGCCACGGCGCGCCGGTAGGCGGCTTCCCCGGTCTCCAGTTCGCTCTTCGACGGCACCTGCCCGCCGGAGAGTTCGGCGACGCGGCGCAGGCGCTCGAAGTTGGCGCGCGCCTCGACCAGCGTCGCCTCGTGCTGCGCCACCTCGGCGGCGGCGGCGGCGAGCACCGCCTTCGAGCGGGTCACCGCGTCGCGCAGCTTGGCGGTGTCCAGGCGGGCGATCACCTGGCCCTTGGTCACCTGGTCGTTCTCTTCGGCCAGCACCGCTTCCAGCGTGCCGGAAAGCTCGCTGCCGACGTCGACCGAGCGCGTCGGCTGCAGCGTGCCGCTGGCCGAGATGCTGACCACCAGGGTGCCGCTGACCGCGTTCTCGGTCAGGTAGCGTCCGCCCGCGTCCTGGCCATTGCCGTAGAACAGGAAGAACGCGGCGGCGACGGCGGCGACGCCGGCCAGGGCCAGGAGCTTCCAGCGCCAGCGCGGGCGGGAGGCGGTCTCGGCGATGAGGAAATCCGGGGGGAGGTCGTTGCTTTGTTCGCTTGCGCTCATGATCGGGGAGGCTCCGTCGATGCGATGTTTTCGGTCGTGTCCCAGCCGCCGCCCAGCGCCTTGTAAAGCTGGATGACGGCGGTGAGCACCTCGGCTTCGGCGCTGACCAGGCTGTCCTGCGCCGAAAGCAGCGTGCGCTCGCTTTCCAGCACGCGCTGGAAGTCGACCAGGCCCGCCTGGTATTGCGCGCGCGCCAGCCCGGCGGCGTTGGCGGCGGCGTCGGCGGCCAGGCGCCGGGCGTCGACGCGGTCGCGCCCGTTGGCATACGCCGAGAGGGCGTTTTCCACGTCTTCCAGCGCGGTGAGCAGGCTCTTTTCCCAGGCTACGAAGGCTTGGTCCTGCGAGGCCTGCTGCGCGGCGACGCGGCTCTCGATGCGGCCGGCGTCGAACAAGGGCGCCGCCAGGCTGAGCGCCAGCGAGCGCGCCAGGCTGCTGGCCAGGTCGAGCGCGGACAGGCTGGCGGCCCGCCAGTCGAGCGAGCCGCTGAGCGTCAGGCTCGGGTAACGCTCGGCCTCGCTTTGCGCGGTGCGGGCGATTTCGGCGCGCAGCGCCAGTTCGGCGGCGCGCACGTCGGGACGCTGGCGCAGCGTGTCGGCTGGAATGCCGACGGCGATCTCGTCCGGCGCCGCTGGCAGCGCCTGGGTCTCGCGCAGCGCTTCGCGCAGCTTGCCCGGCGCCTGTCCGGTGAGCACCGACAGGCGATGCTCGGACGCGGCGCGGCTCACCTCCAGGCCGGGCAGGCTGGCGCGGCTCTGTTCGAGGTTGGCGCGCGCCTGCTCGACGTCGAGGCGCGTCACCAGCCCAGCCATCTCGCGCCATTCGGTGATGCGCAGGGTTTCGGCCTGGCTGTCCACGTTGGCGCGGACGAACGCCTGGCGCTGCTGGCTGCCGCGCAGGCTGACGTACTCCAGCGCGACTTCGGCGGCCAGCGAGGCGTAGGTCGATTCCAGGTTGGCCTGCGCCGCCGCCG
This sequence comes from Accumulibacter sp., assembly GCA_031274075.1. GTDB lineage: Bacteria > Pseudomonadota > Gammaproteobacteria > Burkholderiales > Rhodocyclaceae > Propionivibrio. Next base: position 4,813 of record JAISQQ010000125.1, on the reverse strand, counting down.
CGTCGGCCTCCGCCGCGTCGGCGGCGTCGCGCAGGCCGCTGAAGACCGGCGGCTCCCAGCGGGCGTCGAAGCCGGCGGCGTAGCTCGTCTGCGTTTCTTCGACGCCGCTGCGCGAACGGGTGGCGCCGACGGAAACATTGAGGCTCGGATAGAGATTGGCCACGGCCAGCGCGCGCATGGCGCGCGCCTGGCGCAGCCGGGCCTGCGCGCTGCGCGCGTCGGGCGCGTCGCTGAGCGCGGCGTCGATCAAGGCTTCGAGCCGGGCGTCGCCGAATTGCCGCCACCACGCGGCGAGCAGCGCCGGCGACGGCGCGGTACTGGTCAGCGGCGTGGCCAGCGACGCGGCCAGCGGCGCGGAAAGCGACCAGGCGTCGGGAACCGCCACCGTGGCGGCGGCCATCACCCCGGCCTGCCGTTGGTCGAGCGAGGCGCAGCCGCCCAGCGCGAAGAGCAACGCGGCGGCGAGCGGAGTCAGGCGGCGAAACGCGCCGCGCGCGGCCGGCGCTTTCGACACGGGGAACAGGGAGAATCTAAAGAGCACGGAGAGAACCTGAGTTAAGAAGAGGGATTGAAAACCGGCCCGAAGGCCGGGAGAGGGAAACATACAAGGGAAGGTTCAGCAAATTTCCATTCGGGCTGCCGCGGCTTCGGCGGCGGTCGAAACCCGTTATATTACCGCCAGTATTCTCCCGATGCCGAAGCAATGGCCAGCGATTGCCCACGACGGGCGGCATTCCGCCCGACCGGGCCGTCGCCGTGCCTAGCGCGGGCCGCGCCACGAATGGTCGTAGCCCCGATGGCCGCGTTCCTGATGGCCGCGCCCCTGATGGCCGCGCCCCGGACCGCCCCTGTCTTTGTCGCCGAAGCGTGGCGTGCGTTCCATGCCGGCCTTGAAGAACAGGCGGGCCTTTTCCTTCTGTTCGGCGTCGAGCGAGTCATAGACGGCGAACCAACGCTCGCGCGCCGCGTCGCGCTGTTTTTGGCCCTCGGCCCGCGACTCGTCGACGCGCTTGGCCACGGCGCGCAGGTCGGCGCCCTGCGGCTCGATCAGCGCCTTGATTTCGGCGTGATCCTTGCGCAAGCGTTCGCGCGTCGCGTCATGCTGCTCGCGGCCAAAGTCCCAGGCTTCCTTCCACAAGGTTTCCTGGCGCGCGTCGAGCTTCAGTTCGTCGTGCAGGCGCGTCAGGCCGCGCTGATGGAAGATCGTCGGGGAGAGGGCGTGCGCGTGCGCCGCGCCCGGCCCTCCCGGCCCCCCCGGTTCCATTCCGTGGTGACCGCCCCGCTTCTGCGAGGCAAGGCTGCCGCCGGCCACCAGGCCGAGCGACAAGGTAAGGACGGCGGCAAACACGGCGAGCGTGCGTAGATTGGCAAATCGTTTCATGAGCATCTCCTTTTCGGTTCATTGAGCCGGTAGGCGCGGGAAAGCGCCCGTATCCGACGCGCCCATTCTCGGCGCGGCCCCGTTGCAAAGGATTTCATCGCCGGGAGACTTCGTTGCAAATTGTTTCTCCGGCGGCCGCGGCGTCCGGGGGTCTTTTTGCGGCGGAACGGCGTCCTTGCGCCGTCCGCGCCGTTTTCCGCTGATTACAAATTGTTGCAGGCGACTTCCCAAGGCGCGGCGGACGCCTAGAATAGCCGATAGTTTTCATGCTTGCCGGGAGCCGCGCCGATGAAAAAAATCCTGCTGGTCGATGATGACCCCGAACTGCGTCAATTGCTGGCGACCTATCTCGGGCGTCATGGCTTCGATACCTTGCTGCTGCCCGATACGCGCCAGCTCGACGCCTTCCTCGAACGCTTCCAGCCGCAACTGATCGTGCTCGACCTGATGCTGCCGGGCGAGGACGGGCTGGCCGCCTGCCGGCGCTTGCGCGCGCGCGGCGAGACGCGGCCGATCATCATGCTCACCGCGCGCGACGAGCCGGTCGACCGCGTCATCGGCCTGGAAATGGGGGCCGACGACTACGTCGGCAAGCCCTTCGACCCGCGCGAGCTGGCGGCGCGGATCGACGCCGTGCTGCGCCGGGGGGCGCGCGACGCCGCGATGCCGCCGGCGCCGGGCGGCGTCTCGCGCTTTGGCGACTGGGAATTCGACCGCGCCGCGCGCCAGTTGACGCGCGCCGGAGAGACGGTGGACCTGCCCGGCTACGACTTTGCCCTGCTCAACGCGCTGCTCGGCAACGCCGGGCAGCCGATGAAGCGCGAGCGGCTGTTCGAACTGACGCGCGGCGAGGAGAGCGAGTCCTTCGACCGCGCCATCGACGTGCAGATTCATCGCCTGCGCCGGCTGATCGAGGCCGATCCGGCGCATCCGCGCTACCTGAAGACAGTGTGGGGCGTCGGCTACGTCTTCGTGCCCGACGCCGGTTCCGCCGCTTCTGCCGCCGCCTCTGCCTCCGCTTCTGCCCCCACTCCGAGCGACGCTTCCGCGTCCACTCCGGATTCGGACGACGGGCCGTGAGCGACCGCCGTTTTTTCCCCGCCGGGTTTTTCCCCGACTCGCTGGCGGTGCGCACCGTGCTGCTGGTGGTCGCCGTCCTGGCAGTGGCGGAAATCACCACTTTGTCGCTGATTTTCCAGAACCGCAGCGCCTTCCACAAGCACCAGACGGTGCGCTACATCGCCGGCCAGGTGCGGCTGCTGCAAGCCATCCTGCCCGGCCTCGACGCCGAGTCCCGGAGGCGGCTGGAGGAGGCCGAGGCGGGAGAACAGTGGCTGCCGCTGCGCCCAGACGAAGGCCAGGCGCCGGCCAGAGAGGCGGAATTCGGTTTCGCGCGCGAGCTTTCCAGGGAATTGCGGCGGACGCTCGGAGAACCGGTCAGCCTGCGGCACTCTGGGCGCGGCAGGCAGGGCGACGTGTGGATCGGTTTTTACGCCGGCGGCGAGCGCTGGTGGCTGATTCTTCCCGCGCCGCGCTTCAAGCCGCTGGATTTCCCGCGCGACCTGTGGGAGAAGCTGGGCATCGCGCTGGCCGTGCTGGTGCTGATCGCCGGCCTGTTCGTGCGCGGCATCGTGCGCCCCTTGCGGCGGCTCGGCGACGCCGTTTCGGCCACCGGCGAAGGCAGCGCGCGCCGGGTCGCGCCCACCGGCCCGAAGGAAGTGCGCCGTCTGGCCGAGCGGCACAACACCATGCTCGACCAGTTGGCGCGCGCCGAAGCCGAGCGGCGCGAAATGCTGGCCGGGCTGACGCACGATCTGCGCGCGCCCCTGGCGCGCCTGCGCGTGCGCCTAGCACTGCTCGAAAACGAGAGCGAGCGCGGCGGACTCGAACGCGACGCGGACGACATGGAACGCATCGTCGGCCAGTGCCTGGACTTCCTGCGCAGCGACGCGCCGCGGCCAGGAAACGCCGCAATCCTGCGCCTGGCCGACGCCGTCAGCGACGAGGTGGCCCGCCACCGCGAACTCGGCCATCCGCTGAACATCGCGGTGAGCGAGGAAGCGGCGGCCTGCGGCGTGTCCATCGGCCACGGCGATTTGCAGCGCCTGCTCGACAACCTGATCGCCAACGCCCTGCGCCACGGCGCGCCGCCGGTCGATGTGTCCCTGTCATTATCCTCGTCCTTATCCTTATCCGCCGGGCCGCCCGGGCAGGTGATCCTGAGCGTGCGCGACCACGGCCCCGGCATTCCCCAGGCGGAGCGCGAGCGCGTCCTCGAAGCCTTCGTCCAGATCGATCCGGCGCGCGCCACGCGCGGCAGTTGCGGCCTGGGCCTGGCCATCGTGCGCCGCATCGTGGCGGCGAGCGGCGGCACGCTGGAACTCGCCGACGCGCCCGGCGGCGGCCTCGACGCACGCATGAGTTTCCCGGTGCAGGGGTCGGAGGACAGATGACGGGTTCAGAGGACAGAAGACAGAGGATAGTTCAGTTACCGGCGCTTCGCGCCGGAGTTTACGATCGGCGGATTGCATCCTCCCTACGTGGCGCGTCGTCCCGGCAAAAGCCGGTACCCAGTTCGTTTTCTCCGGCGTAGCCGCTTATCGTGTTCGACGGCTATTGAAACAAGCCCATTACGCCAGCTTCTCTCCGCGTTCCCAGGGACAGGTGGCAGGGAACAGGGTTTACCGGCGCTTTGTGCCGCAAATACCTGCCACCTGTTACCTGATCCCTGCCATGTGCTGCGGAAAAGCGCTGCGCCTTCCGCCAATCCCTCTCACGGCGCAACGCGCCGCACGAGATAAGCGGCGGCTGCGCCGCCGAAGAGAACGACCGGCGGGAGGCGCTTCGCTTTCCTGCCCTTGTATTTTTTTGTTATTTGTGATCTCATACAACGTATACTGTGATTACATATACAAAATAGTCATTACGACGGATCATGGATTCGCATTCCAATCAATGTGTCCGTCGTTGAAACACGCAGGGTTCTTTATGTTGAAGGCGTTCGGGCGAAGGAAGAGCAAGGGCTACGCTGACGAATCAGGGGATCTGGCTGTGCGCATTTTGTATGTGGACTTATGAGCAGTGATGTGTGCTCGTTTGCCGAAAGGACGCGTCGATGAAAATGAAAGCGGCTCTGGTGACAGACGTGGAGAAGGTATCGATAGCGGAGATCGAGAGGCCGTTGATCAAGGACGACGAAGTCCTTATCAAGGTCCGGACGGTCGGTGTGTGCGGTTCCGATCTGCATTTGTTCCGGGGCACGCACGCGTTTCGCAAGCCGCCCGCCATCCTCGGACACGAGATCGCCGGTGATGTCGTCGAGATCGGGAAGAATGTCCAAGGCATCAAGGCGGGTGATCGCGTTACCGTCGAACCCCAGTACGGCTGCGGCGAATGCGGTTTTTGCCGAGATGGATTGGTCAACCTCTGCGC
>JAISQQ010000104.1 GCA_031274075.1 Accumulibacter sp. | reverse complement strand
TTGTCGGCTTCGCGCATGCGCGTCAGCAGGTGGGCGAGCAGCGTCTTGCGGAAGCGCTCCAGCAATTCCTCGGAGGCGAGGTCGAGCGCGGAACTGTTGACTTCCAGGAACAGCGTCGGTTCGAGCGTCACCACCGTGGCCATGCGTTTCGGGTCGCTCGGGTGCAGGTAGGCCATTTCCCCGACGACTTCGCCGGAGCCCAGCCGGCACAGCGATCTTCCCTCGATCGACACTTCGACGAAACCCTCGATGATGATGCCGAATATGCGATGGCTGTCGCCTTCCTTGATCAGCGTGACCTTGTCCGACACTTCGCGCCAGACGCTGATGCGCAGCACTTCCCACAGCTCGATGTCTTCGAATTCGCGGAAGAATTCCAGGCCGCGCAGCACGTCGAAGTGCCTGGTGTCCTGCTGCGTCTCGTTCTCGTCGAACATCTGGTAGCGCACCGTCGACAGATCCTTGGCGAATTCCGCGCCGTTGCGGTAGCGGTTGTAGAGATCCTTTTCCAGCGCTTTCTTGAGGATCGAATCGAGGCCTTCCGGCAGGTTCGGGTTGAGGTCGCACACCGACGGCGGGTCCATGTTGACGATCTTGTAGATCAGCGCGCCGTGGTTGTTGGCCCGGAACGGCAGGCGTCCGGTCAGCAGTTGAAAGAGCAGGACGCCGAGCGAGTAGAGGTCGGTCTTCTGGTTCAGCGGATAGTTCTTGACCTGTTCGGGCGACATGTAGGCCGGCGAGCCGACCCCCATGATGAAGGTCGAATCCTGGTTCATGTCCTTGTGCAGGTTGAGCGCCAATCCGAAATCGGTGATTTTCGGGTTGTCCTCGGCGTCGATCAGGATGTTGGCCGGCTTGATGTCGCGATGCACCACGCCTCGCCGGAAGGCGTGGTCGAGCGCCAGGCAGCACTTGAAGATGATGCCGACGGCGCGGTGCATGGGCAGCAGGCGGTTGATCGCGCAATAGTAGTCGAGCGCCTTGCCTTCGACGTACTCCATGACGATGTACGCCTGGTCGTTTTCGATCGCCGAGTCGTAGATCTTGACGATGTTCGGATGATCCAGGCGCCGGCCGATCGAGCCTTCGACCTGGAACAGCTTGCGCAGGCGGCGGGACATCACGGCGTTGTCCTCGCCGAAGCGGATCAGCTTGACCGCCACCTCGTTGCCGGAATCCGGGTCGCGCGCCAAGTAAACAACGGCAGTCGCGCCCTTCCCCAGCGTGCGCAGGACTTCGTATTTACCGATCTTGTCCATCCGTTCCGCGAATCCCGTTCTTGCCGATCGTTTCCAACACGCGAGAATATCGCAATGCGCTCAAACTAACACGGCGAAATCTCACTTGAAAAGAAAAATTTTGTCCCCAGATAGGCGAAAGTTTTCCGGGAGAATCCAACCATGCAAGAATCCGAAAAAGAGAGCGCGCCAGAAAGCGATGGCGCGAGTGCGCCGGAGACCCCGGCGGAAGCGCAGGAGAGCACGCCCAGCCTCGAAGAGATGATTCGCCAGGCCGAGCTGAAGGCGGCGGAACATCACGACGCGTGGCTGCGCGCCAAGGCCGAGACCGAGAACGTCCGCCGCCGCGCCCAGGAAGACATCGCCAAGGCGTCGCGGTTCGCCATCGAGCGCTTCGCCGGCGAACTCCTGGCCGTCAAGGACAGCCTGGAGGCGGCGCTGGCGGCGGGAAACCCCAGCGTCGAAAGCCTCAAGGCGGGCAGCGAGCTGACGCTCAAGCAGCTCGCCGCCGCGTTCGAGAGATCGGCGCTCAAGGAGATCGATCCGGCCGGCGAGAAGTTCGATCCGAACTTCCACCAGGCGATCAGCACGGTCGAAACGGAGCAGGAAGCGGGCACCGTGGTCAGCGTCCTGCAAAAGGGCTACCTGATCTCCGAACGTGTGCTGCGCCCGGCGCTGGTCATCGTCGCCAAGGCGAAAGACTGAAGACCCCCCGGCTTGAAAACCCTGTTCCCGACCCCAGATAGACAGCCGTACACGATTAATGCCGGGGAGCGCGGCGTGAGGAAGCCTGGTTCCTCGCTCTTCACCCCTGACTCCTCACCTGAAAGGAATTGAAAATGGGCAAAATCATTGGCATCGACCTTGGCACCACCAATAGCTGCGTTTCCGTCATGGAAGGCGGCAAGCCGAAAGTCATCGAAAACTCGGAAGGCGCGCGCACCACGCCGTCGATCGTGGCCTATACCAACGACGGCGAGATCCTCTGCGGCGCTCCGGCCAAGCGCCAGGCCGTGACCAACCCGCACAACACGCTGTTCGCCGTGAAGCGCCTGATCGGCCGGCGCTTCGAGGAAAAAGAAGTGCAGAAGGACATCGGCCTGATGCCCTTCAAGATCCTCAAGGCCGACAACGGCGACGCCTGGGTCGAGGCGCGCGGCGAAAAGATCGCGCCGCCGCAGGTTTCCGCCGAGGTGCTGCGCAAGATGAAGAAGACCGCCGAGGACTACCTCGGCGAGGAAGTCACCGAGGCGGTGATCACCGTCCCGGCGTACTTCAACGACAGCCAGCGCCAGGCCACCAAGGACGCCGGCCGCATCGCCGGCCTCGAAGTCAAGCGCATCATCAACGAGCCGACCGCGGCCGCGCTCGCCTTCGGCATGGACCGCAAGCAGGGCGACAAGAAAATCGCCGTCTATGACCTGGGCGGCGGCACCTTCGACATTTCGATCATCGAGATCGCCGAGGTCGAGGGCGAGCACCAGTTCGAGGTGCTGTCGACCAACGGCGACACCTTCCTGGGCGGCGAGGACTTCGACCAGCGCCTGATCGACTACATCATCGACGAGTTCAAGAAGGAATCGGGCGTCAACCTGAAGTCCGACGTGCTCGCGCTGCAACGCCTGAAGGACGCGGCGGAAAAGGCCAAGATCGAGCTGTCGTCGAGCCAGCAGACCGAAATCAACCTGCCCTACATCACCGCCGACGCGTCCGGCCCGAAGCACCTGGCGATGAAGATCACCCGCGCCAAGTTCGAGTCGCTGGTCGAGAACCTGATCGAACGCACCATCGAGCCGTGCCGCATCGCCATCAAGGACGCCGGCTGCAAGATCGGCGAAATCGACGACGTGATCCTGGTCGGCGGCATGACCCGCATGCCCAAGGTGCAGGATACGGTCAAGGAATTCTTCGGCCAGGAACCGCGTCGCGACGTCAATCCGGATGAAGCCGTCGCCGTCGGCGCGGCGATCCAGGGCGGCGTGCTGCAGGGCGAAGTCAAGGACGTGCTGCTGCTCGACGTCACCCCGCTGTCGCTGGGCATCGAAACCCTCGGCGGGGTGATGACCAAGCTGATCAAGAAGAACACCACCATCCCGACCAAGGCGTCGCAGATATTCTCGACCGCCGAGAACAACCAGTCGGCGGTGACCATCCACGTGCTGCAGGGCGAACGCGAAATGGTGGGAGGCAACAAGAGCCTCGGCCAGTTCAACCTGACCGACATCCCGCCCGCGCCGCGCGGCATGCCGCAGATCGAAGTCACCTTCGACATCGACGCCAACGGCATCCTGCACGTCTCGGCCCGGGACAAGGCCACCGGCAAGGAGAACAAGATCACCATCAAGGCCAATTCCGGCCTGTCTGAGGACGAAATCCAGCGCATGGTGCAGGACGCCGAGGCGCACGCCGAGGAAGACAAGAAGGCGCGTGAACTCGCCGACGCGCGCAACCAGTGCGACAGCATGATCCATATGGTCAAGAAATCGCTCGAAGAGTACGGCAAGGAGCTTTCGGACGAGGAAAAGGGCAAGATCGAGGCGGCCATCAAGGACGCCGAGGAAGCCCATCGCGGCAACGACGTCGAAGCCATCCAGCAGAAGAGCGAAGCCTTGAGCGCGGCCGCCCAGAAGCTCGGCGAAAAGATGTACGCCAAGCAGCAGGCCGAGGCCAACGCGGCGGGCGCTTCGCCCGGCGCCGGCCCTGGCCCGGAAGCCGGCGGCGGAGCGAAGGATGGCGGCGCGAAGGACGACGGCGACGTCGTGGACGCCGAATACACGGAAGTCAAGGACAAGAAATGAAAGGTGAAAGTGAAAGGTGAAACGTGAGGCGGACGCACAAGAACTCGTGGATTCGGCCATGCGCCGTCGATTTGCCCGAAGCCGTCCATCGCCTCGCGCCCAGCTTTTCACGCGCTGAACAGTCGGTGTTGGCCCGCCAAATCCACTGTATCCACTGCGCCGCGGCGTATCCAAACTTGCGCCCGAACTTACAACCCCCCGCCCCGATCCGGGATCGGCTGGGAGCGTTTCATGTTCTAGCGCGGGCCGCGACCATTTCGACCCCGTCATTCCGGCGCAAGCCGGAATCCGGTTCAGGAGACAAAGGACGGAAGACACGAGACCGTGTTCGTACTAATTGCGGGCGCGAAGCGCCCGGCAGCCGAACTGTCCCCTGTCCCCTGTCCTCTGTCCTCTGTTCCCCCGCCCCTCGCTAAAGGGACGTCCCAGGCGGGTTTCACTCAATCATCAGCTTTCACTGTTCACTGAACCCATGGCAAAACGCGATTTTTACGAGATTCTCGGCATCAACCGGGACGCTTCCGAAGACGAGATCAAGAAGTCCTACCGCAAGTTGGCGATGAAATACCATCCCGACCGCAACCCGGACAACCCCAAGGCGGAAGAGCGTTTCAAGGAAGCCAAGGAAGCCTACGAGATTCTTTCCGACGCGCAGAAACGCTCGGCCTACGATCAGTTCGGCCATGCCGGCGTCGATCCCCAGGCCGGCATGGGCGGCGGCTTCGGCGGCGGTTTCGGCGGCGCGGGCGCCTTCTCGGACGCCTTCGGCGGCATCTTCGACGAGATTTTCGGCGGCGGCAACCGGGGAGGAGGACGTTCCAACGTCTACCGCGGCGCCGACCTGCGCTACAACCTGGAAATCACGCTCGAACAGGCGGCTTTCGGCACCGAAACGCAAATCCGCATACCGACCATGGAAGCCTGCGAATCCTGCAAGGGAACGGGCGCCAAGCCCGGCACCCAGCCGAAGACATGCCCGGTCTGCCAGGGCAGCGGCCAGGTGCGCCTGCAGCAAGGCTTCTTCTCGATCCAGCAGACCTGCCCCAAATGCCACGGCACCGGCAAATTCATCGCCGAACCCTGCGCCGCCTGCCACGGCGCCGGGCGCGTCAAGCAGCACAAGACACTGGCGGTGAAAATCCCCGCGGGGGTCGACGAAGGTGACCGCATCCGGCTTTCCGGCGAGGGCGAGCACGGCATCAACGGTGGCCCGGCGGGCGATCTCTACGTGCAGGTGCGGCTCAAGCAACACGCCGTCTTCCAGCGGGACGGCAACGACTTGCACTGCGAGATGCCGATCAGCTTCCCCACCGCGGCGTTGGGCGGGGAAATCGAAATCCCGACACTCGACGGCGCGGCCAACCTGAGGATTCCGGAAGAAACGCAATCCGGGAAAATCTTCCGCCTGCGCGGAAAAGGCATCAAGGGCGTGCGCAGCCAGGCGCACGGCGACCTGCTCTGCCACGTAGTCGTAGAAACGCCGGTCAACCTGACCGAGCGCCAGAAAGAACTGCTGCGCGAACTCGAAGAATCGAGCCGCGGCAACGCCGAACGCCACAACCCGCGCGCCAAGTCCTGGATGGACAAGGTGAAGGAATTTTTCGCCAGTTGAGGGTGTCAGGGGACAGAAGACAGAGGACAGAGGACTGTCAGTTTCCGGGCGCTTCGCGCCCGCAAATATTACTGTCTTCTGTCCTCTGTCCTCTGTTCAATCGCCAAGCGCCACGAGCAATCCGCTCAGGGTGAAGAATGACAGGATCGTCGTCGACAGCAACGCGGCGGCGCAGAACTTCTCGTGGCCGTGGCGCATGCCCAGGAGCGGATAGATGCTCATCGTCGGCAGGGTTCCGGTGAGCAGCAGCGCAAGGCGCAGGTCGGACGGCAGCGCCGGCATGCCGGCCAGCACGCACAGCCACAGCGCCAGCCAGAGGCACAGCGGATGCAGCAGCAGCTTGCCGGCGGTGATCGCCGCGACCTTGACGCCCAATTCCCTGAACG
>JAISQQ010000103.1 GCA_031274075.1 Accumulibacter sp. | reverse complement strand
GCGTGCGCCCCTGGGCGCTCGATAAATCGTCCGCTGACCGTGTGTTGGCGCTCAGCGCGGAAATGACCGGCGTGCGGCTTGACCTACCGTGACGCTTGAGGATTGAGCATCGGCGGCGGTTTGCCGATGTATTCCTCATTCATGTCCCGGCAAACGACGCGCCAAGCCAAGCGCCCGATAGCCTACATAGGGTGGCAAAGCGAACCCCAAAAAAACAAGCAAAATCATCGCCTGACACCTGCCACCTGCCCCCCGCCTAATTCAGATTTTCTTTTTTTACGACGGGGAGCCTGAGAACCTCGATGCCTTCCTCGCGCAGGGCCTTGTACTCTTTTTCGCTGGCCTGTCCGCGAATCGAGCGCTCCGGGGCTTCGAGGTAGTGGATTTTGCGCGCTTCGTTGGCGAATTCCGCACCGACATCCTCGCTGTTGACCATGATCGCCGCCACGAGTTTCCGATAGGCGTCGAACAACTCGCCGCGCGGATTGACCACGGCCGCCTTGGCGGGATGTGGCGGCGGCACAGGCGCGGGCGCGGTCTCGGCAGCCTTGACCAGATGGACGGCCGACGGAACCCGGCGAATCCCGGTGGAAGCGCAGAAAGGACAGGAAACCAATCCCCCGGCGCGCTGCGCGTCGAATGCGTCGGCGGACTGGAACCATCCTTCAAAGCGATGGCCGTTGTCGCAGCTTAGGTCAAAAATGATCATGCGGATGTGGCAAGCCTTGGAGCATGGCTGGAAGTTTATCAGATCGTCCGGAAATGCTTGGGAACGATTTGGCGTTAATTTGGCGTTACCATGCGGCTGTTTTTTCAGGAGAAACGCATGTTCGAACGGATCGATACCCTGCTCAGGGAATCCGGCGCCCGCTACCGGGTTCTTCGCCATCCCGCCGAGGGCGGCTCGGAACGGGTCGCGCAGTTGCGCGGCACGCTGCCCGGCCAGGGGGCGAAAGCCATGTTGTGCCGTGTCAAGGAGCAGCCCGGCGTGCTGGTGCTGGCCGTCCTGCCGGGAGACCGGAAGGTGGACTTCAGAAAGGTGGCGCAGGCCGTTGGCGGCAAGAAAGCCTCCTTCGCCTCGCCGGAGGAAGCCAGCGCCCGGACCGGCTGCGCGATCGGCGCCATTCCGCCGTTTTCGTTCTCTCCCGACATCCGGCTGGTCGTCGATCCGCGGCTCATTTCCCGGCACGCGGAAATCGCCTTCAACGCCGGCCGCCTGGATACCTCGATCGTGCTCGACGCCGCCGACTACGCGCGCATCGCGCAGCCCTTGCTGGCCGAGATCGCGGCGGACGAGTAAGCGCCGGAAGCGGTATCATCGATCTGGCGTCTCCCTTCCGCAACCGGAAAATCCCCCATGACGACTGAAATCCCGGACAAGCTCCTGTATTTCGGCGACAACCTCGGCATCCTGCGCGAGCACATCGGCGATGAGAGCGTCGACCTGATCTACCTTGATCCGCCCTTCAACAGCGCGCGCGACTACAACATCCTTTTCGCTTCGCCCAAGGGCGGCCGCAGCGAGGCGCAGATCGTCGCCTTCAAGGATTCCTGGCAGTGGGGAATGCAGGCGGAGGGAGAATTCGACGAGATCGTGCGTGGCGGCCATACGGACGTCGCCGAGATGATCCAGGCCATGCGCCGTTTCCTGGGCGAAAACGACATGATGGCCTATCTGGTGATGATGGCCAGGCGTCTGCTGGAACTGCATCGCGTGCTGAAGCCGACCGGCAGCCTCTATCTGCACTGCGACCCGGTCGCCAGTCATTATCTGAAAATCGTGCTGGACAGCGTGTTCGGGAAAACCCGCTTTGGCAGCGAGATCAGTTGGCGGCGTTCAAGCGCGCACAACGACGCCAAACAGGGGCGAAAACTGCCCGGAAACATTCGGGACGTCATCCTGTTTTACACCAAGTCCGAAACATGGACGTGGAATTGGCTCTATACGCCTTATGACGAGGATTACGTCCGGCATTTCTACACGCATATCGACGAAAAAACCGGGCGCCGATACCGGCTTGGCGACCTGACCGCGGCCAAGCCCGGCGGCGACGTGTCCTATGACTTTCATGGCACACGCCCCTATAAAGGCCGTTACTGGGCTTATTCGCGGGAGAACATGGAAAAATTCCACGCGCAAGGACGTTTGCATTTCCCGAAAAACGGAGGAACGCCCGCCTATAAACGTTACCTTGACGAAATGCCGGGCGTGCCGCTGCAAAACGATTGGTCCGACATCCGGCCGGTGCCACCGAACGAATACCTGGGCTACCCCACGCAAAAACCGCTGGCCCTGCTGGAGCGCATCGTCCAGGCGTCCAGCAACGAGGGCGACGTGGTGCTCGATCCGTTCTGCGGTTGCGGCACGGCGGTTCATGCCGCGCACAAGCTCAAGCGGAAATGGATTGGCATCGACATCACGCATCTGGCCATCGCCTTGATCGAAAAACGCCTGAAAGACGCTTTCCCCGGCATCGCTTTCGCCGTGCACGGTACGCCCAGGGAGCTGGAGGGCGCGCGCGATCTGGCGGCGCGCGACAAATACCAGTTCCAGTGGTGGGCGTGCTCGCTGGTCAATGCCCAGCCGTACCAGGGGCGGAAAAAGGGCGCGGATGGCGGCATCGACGGCCTCATCTATTTTCAGGACGAACAAAAGGCGCACAAGAAAATCGTGGTTTCGGTCAAGGGCGGCGGTAACGTCGGCGTGGCGATGGTGCGCGATCTCGTCGGCGTAGTGGAACGCGAAAAGGCGGAAATCGGTCTCTTCGTGACGCTCGCGCCACCCACCCAGGCGATGCGGAGCGAAGCGGCGAAGGCCGGGTTCTACCTGTCCCCGACGCTCCCCGGCAACTTCCCGCGCCTGCAAATCCTGAGCGTCGAAGGCCTGCTGGAAGGCCGCGAGCGCCCCCTTTATCCCGACCTTTCGCAAGGCGGCCTGACCTTCAAGAAAGCGCCGCGGGAAGAAAAAACGGCGGACCAAAAACCGCTGTTTTGATATCGGAAAACTCTCCATGACGACTGAAGTCCCAAACAACCGCCTGTATTTCGGCGACAACCTCGGCATCCTGCGCGAGCACATCGGCGATGAGAGCGTCGACCTGATCTACCTCGATCCGCCCTTCAACAGCGCGCGCGACTACAACATCCTTTTCGCTTCGCCCAAGGGCGGCCGCAGCGAGGCGCAGATCGTCGCTTTCAAGGATTCCTGGCAGTGGGGAATGCAGGCGGAGGGAGAATTCGACGAGATCGTGCGTGGCGGCAATACGGATGTCGCCGAGATGATCCAGGCCATGCGCCGTTTCCTGGGCGAAAACGACATGATGGCCTATCTCGTGATGATGGCCAGGCGTCTGCTGGAACTGCATCGCGTGCTGAAGCCGACCGGCAGCCTCTATCTGCACTGCGACCCGGCCGCCAGCCATTATCTGAAAATCGTGCTGGACGCGATTTTTGGCGGTAATTTCAGAAATGAAATCATCTGGAAACGGACTGGCGCACATGGTGGTGCCAGGCGATTTGGGCCGGTGCATGACACGCTATTCTTTTATTCAAAAACGGAACGTTATCTTTGGAATTTCCCGAAAATCACGCATTCCGTTGATTATGTGCAGAAACATTTTGCGCAAACGGACAAAGACGACAGGAAATTTCAGGCCATAAGCTTGACCGGATCCGGTATTCGTCATGGCGAAAGCGGCCAGCCGTGGCGTCATGTCGATCCCACGCTCGTCAAGCGGCATTGGGCGATTCCGGGACACGTGAGCAAGCGTTATTCCCTGACGGGACAAACCGTGCAGGAACGCTTGGACGCGCTGGACGCGGCGGGACTGATTTTTTGGCCAAAAACCGAGGCGGGAACGCCAAGGCTCAAGTGGTATGCCGATGAGTTGGAAGGGATGGCGATCCCCGATATATGGGCAGACATTCCACCCATCGGGGCGCAATCCGCCGAGCGCCTCGGCTATCCCACTCAAAAGCCGCTTGCGTTACTGGAGCGCATCATTCAGGCGTCCAGCCATGAAGGGAATGCTATCCTTGACCCGTTTTGCGGGTGCGGTACGGCAGTTCATTGCGCACAAAAGCTGAATCGTCGCTGGATAGGAATCGACATCACGCATCTGGCCATCGCCTTGATCGAAAAACGCCTGAAAGACGCTTTCCCCGGCATCGCTTTCGCCGTACACGGTACGCCCAGGGACCTGGACGGCGCGCGCGATCTGGCGGCGCGCGACAAATACCAGTTCCAGTGGTGGGCGTGCTCGCTGGTCAATGCCCAGCCGTACCAGGGGCGGAAAAAGGGCGCGGACGGCGGCATCGACGGCCTCATCTATTTTCAGGACGAACAAAAGGCGCACAAGAAAATCGTGGTTTCGGTCAAGGGCGGCGGCAAGGTCGGCGTGGCGATGGTGCGCGATCTCGTCGGCGTAGTGGAACGCGAAAAGGCGGAAATCGGTCTCTTCGTGACGCTCGCGCCGCCCACCCAGGCGATGCGGGGCGAAGCGGCGAAAGCCGGCTTCTACCCGTCCCCGACGCTCCCCGGCAACTTCCCGCGCCTGCAAATCCTGAGCGTCGAAGGCCTGCTGGAAGGCCGCGAGCGCCCCCTTTATCCCGACCTTTCGCAAGGCGGTCTGACCTTCAAGAAAGCGCCGCGGGAAGAAAAAACGGCGGATCAAAAGCCGCTGTTCTGATCGGAGGACGGAGGACAGAAGACAGAAGACAGTAATATTTGCGCCGCTTCGCGGCGGATTCTGGACTGTCCTCTGTCATCTGTCATCTGTCCTCTGAAACCTGAAACCTGAAACGCCTCCGCGCCTCGTAGAGACAAACTCCGGCCGCCACCGAAACGTTGAGGCTCTGTACCGAACCGAGCATGGGAACGGTGAGCAACTGGTCGCAGGTTTCGCGCGTCAGGCGGCGCAGGCCGTCGCCTTCCGCGCCGAGAACCCAGGCGGTGGCCCGCGGCCATTCCGCCGTGTAGAGGTCCGTTTCGGCCGCGGCGTCGGCGCCGATGATCCAGACGCCGCGCTCCCTCAGTTCGCGCAGCGTGCGCGCCAGATTGGTCACGGTGACGTAGGGCACGGACTCCGCCGCGCCGCTGGCGACCTTGATCGCGGTCTGCGTCAAGCCGGCCGCGCGGTCCTTCGGCGCCACCACCGCATGCGCGCCGACGGCGTCGGCGACGCGCAGGCACGCGCCGAGATTGTGCGGATCCTGGACGCCGTCGAGGATCAACAGGAAGGGCGGTTCTTCGAGCGTGTCGAGCACGTCGTCGAGCGTCACGCGGCGCGCTTCGGAGGAAACGCGCGCCACCACGCCCTGATGCCGCCGCCCTCCTCCGGCCATGCCTTCGAGCCGTCCGGCGTCGACGGGAACGACCCGGATCGCCTGCAATTCGGCGTGCTTCAGGAGATCGCGCACCCGCGCGTCGTGCCGCTCCGCGGCGACGAAGATCTCCAGGATGGCTTGCGGTTGATGGCGCAGCTTGGCGATCACCGCGTGGAAGCCGTGGATGAAAGTGGTCTGGGACATGGGCGTTTATCGGAGAGAAGGGATGATGCGCAGTCTAGTGAAAAGTAATCGAGTGGAACGCGGCAAGCGATCGGAACGCGCCCGGTTTTTCGTTCATCATATTATTCCCGGCGTTTCATTTTTCACTCACCGAGCTTCCCAGCACGAAGTCGATGCGCCCGCTTTCCAGGTCGGCGCGCACCAGCCGCACGCGCAGCCGATCGCCCAGCCGGTAGCGTTTGCCGCTCCGCTCGCCGAGCATCTGATGCCTCACGGCGTCGAACTGGAAATAGTCCTCGCCCAGTTCCGACACATGCACCAGCCCCTCGACATAGATGGCGTCGAGCGCGACGAAGACGCCGAAGGGCACGACGGCGGCAATCGTGCCGTCGAATTCCTCGCCGATGCGATCGCGCATGTAGTAGCACTTCAGCCAGTTGACCACGTCGCGCGTGGCCTCGTCGGCGCGCCGCTCGGTCATCGAACAATGCAGTCCGATCTCCTCCCAGTCGCCCGGCGCATAGCGCTTGCCTTCGAGCGCCGCCTTGATCGAGCGATGCACCAGCAGGTCCGGGTAGCGCCGGATCGGCGAGGTAAAGTGCGTGTAATGCTCGTAGGAAAGCCCGAAATGGCCGACGTTGTCCGGGCTGTACGTCGCCTGGCGCAGGGAGCGCAGCATCACCGTCTGCAGCAGCCGGGCGTCCGGACGCTTCCTGACCTTGTCGAGCAAGGCCGCGTAGTCCTTGGCGGCAGGGCTCTCGCCTCCCGGCAGGACCAGGCCGAATTCCTTGAGGAAGCCGTGCAGGCTTTCGAGCTTTTCCGGCGTCGGTCCTTCATGGATACGGTACAGGCAGGTCTGCTTGTGCTTTTGCAGGAACGCCGAGGCGCAGACATTGGCGGCGAGCATGCATTCCTCGACCAAGCGATGCGCGTCGTTGCGCTCCGTCGGCACGATGCTCTCGATCTTGTCCTGATCGTCGAACAGCAGCATCGTCTCGATCGTCTCGAAGTCGATCGCGCCGCGTTTGTCGCGGGCTTTGAGCAGGATTCTGAAAAGCGCGAACAGCGCCTGCAAATGCGCTTGCAGACTTTGGTGCAGCGGACTTTCCGGCTGCGCGGCGCCGGAGAGCCAGTCCCACACCTGCGTATAGGTCAATCGCGCCCGGGAACGGAACAGCGCCGGGTAGAAGCGGTAATCCTTGATATTGCCGCGCGTGTTGATCTCCATGTCGCAGACCATGGCCAGCCGGTCGACGTCCGGATTGAGCGAACACAGGCCGTTGGACAGCTTCTCCGGCAGCATCGGAATCACCCGCCGCGGAAAGTAGACCGAATTGCCGCGTTCCCTGGCCTCGCGGTCGAGCGCCATGCCCGGCTTGACGTAATGGCTGACGTCGGCGATCGCCACCACCAGCCGCCAGCCCCTGCCCTTCTTTTCCGCAAACACCGCGTCGTCGAAATCCCGGGCCGTCTCGCCGTCGATGGTCACCAGCGGCAGATCGCGCAGATCGACGCGTCCCGGGCATTCCGCTTCGCGGATCTTGTCCGGCAAGCGTTCCGCCTCTTCCAGCGCCTGCGCGGAGAATTCAAACGGAAGATCGTGCTTGCGCAGCGCGATCTCGATCTCCATGCCGGGATCGGCGTAATTGCCCAGAATCTCGACGATCTGTCCGATCGGCTGCGAATGCCGGTCGGGCTGCTCGACGATTTCGACGACCACCACCTGCCCGGCCTTGGCCTTCAGCTTCTTGTCGGCCTTGCGTCCGGAAACGATCAGGACATCCTGGCTGATGCGCTTGTTTTCGGGCACCACGACCATGATGCCGTGCTCGACCAGCACGCGCCCCACGACCCGGCTGTTGGCCCGTTCGAGCACCTCGACGATGGCCGCCTCGCGCCGTCCCTTGCGGTCGACGCCGGTCACGCGGGCCAGCACGCGGTCGCGGTGCAGCACCTTGCTCATCTGCCGCGGATCGAGATAAAGATCCTCGCCGCCGCCATCCGGCACCAGGAATCCGAAGCCGTGGGCATGCCCCTCGACGCGTCCCGCGACGAGGCTGGCCCGTTCCGGCAGGATATAGGCGCCCTTGCGGTTGCGCATCAATTCGCCGTCCCTTTCCATGGCGCCAAGACGCCGCCGGAACATCTCATCCTCGTCCTGGCGAACGTCCAGCAGCGCGCACAACTGATCGTAAGCGACCGGTTTACCCTGCTTTTCCAAGAGCGTCAGCACGTATTCCCGGGACGGAAGCGGCGCTTCGTATTTCGCCGCCTCGCGTTGAAAATAGGGGTCTTTCCTCCGGATATTCGACAGCTTTGTTGACATTTTTCCTCGCTCCATTAGAATGCGCCCTTCCTCGGAAAAGCCCAGGTGGCGAAATTGGTAGACGCGTCAGGTTCAGGTCCTGGTGGTGGCAACACTGTGGAGGTTCGAGTCCTCTCCTGGGCACATCGAGATGTTTGACGAAATAGTTTCAAATTGAATCAAATCCAGTAACAAGGGCCTTGCGGCCCTTTTTTGTTGCCAGCCTCATTGGCTTTCAAGCGCTCATCCCGGCAGGTATCGCAAGCCACGCAACGAAAGCGGGGATTATAGCCTTTGCGCGGGGTCTTTTTCCTTCGGGACGAATCGATTTCCCGCCATCCGCAATTCTTGTTACACTGTGCCCGTTTGACTCGGCAAAGCATGCGGAAATGGCTCGGGGCCACCGTTTCATTCATATTACATTTGCCCCCGGAAACCGGATAAAGCAAACGCGTCATGTCTTCTACGTCGTACTCGTTGCATATGGCCCAATCCCGCGGTCTC
>JAISQQ010000099.1 GCA_031274075.1 Accumulibacter sp. | reverse complement strand
TCTGATGGAATCATTGCGATCCGCTTTTGCCCACAATTTTTTTACAGCTTGTCTCAATGGTTTTTCATTGTCCCGAAAAGTCTATTTGTTCGACGCTCCCTTGAATTTGACGGCCAGTTCGTCGGCGCCTCGGGTCAGAATGGATTGATCCGAGCCGACGGCAACGATATTGAATCCGGCCTCGATGTACTGCCGGGTCAGTGCTTCATTCATGCAGATGATTCCGGCGGCCTTGCCCGCGGCGCGAACGCGCTTCGCTCCCGACACGAGTTCCTTGACGACATCCGCATGCGTGGCCTGATGCAGGTAGCCCAAATCCGCGGCGAGATCTCCGGGGCCGAAGAAAAAGCCGTCGATGCCGTCGACCGCCGCCATTTCTTCGAGATTCTTCAAGGCCACGGCGGTTTCCGGCTGAATCAGGACGCATAATTCCTGCTCGTAAACAAAGGGATAATCCTTGACGCGCCCGAACTTCGAGGCGCGCGGCGCGCCGCAATATCCGCGCCCGCCCCGCGGCGTGTAGCGCGTTGCCCACACCACCTCGCGGGCCTGCCCGGCTGTCTCGACCTGCGGCACGACCAGCGTCTGCGCCCCGATGTCCAGATATTGCTTGATCAGGACTCTGTCATTCCAGGGGACGCGCACCACGGGATGAGCGTTGCCGCCCGCGGCGCATGCCTGCAACTGGTAATAGACATCCACCAGTTCGCTCGGGCCGTGCTCGGCGTCGAGGCCAATCCAGTCGACGCCCGAACCGGCGATCATCTCCACCGAGATGGGGTTGCCCAACTGGCTCCACAGGCCGATTTGCACCTGACCTTGCAAGATGCCGCGCTTGAAGGTATTGACGGGAATGGACATGACACTCTCCTGTTCGTTGTTGTATTGATGAACCACGAAATCAATTGACCACGTTCTGCGGCGTCCCCTTCTTGAAGCTAATCAGGTTTTCCACCGCGATACGCATCAGCCGCCGCCGCGCTTCGATGGAGGCCCAGGCGATATGCGGCGTGACGATGCAGTTGGGAGCCGCGAGCAAGGGGTTGTCGGCGCTGGGCGGTTCGCTGGACAGCACATCGACCGCGGCGCCCGCCACACGCCCCGACGCCAGCGCGTCGGCGAGATCCTGCTCGTTGATCAAGGGACCGCGCGAAGTATTGATCAGCATGACGCCGGGTTTCATGCGGGCGATCGATTCTTTATCGATCATGCCCTTGTTGTCGTCGAACAAGGGGCAGTGCAAGCTGATGACATCGGCGTGCGCATACAGTTCGTCGAGCGTCGCGTATTTCAGCGTGGCGCTTTCCAGGGACTTGTTTACCAGCTTGTCGTGCACCAGGATATTCATCCCCAGCGCTTGGGCGACGCGCGCAAAGGCCTGGCCGATCCTGCCGAACCCGATCAGGCCCAGCGTTTTGCCGTCCAGTTCCGTCAGCGGATTGAGCCAGTAGCAAAAGTCTACGCATTGCGCCCAGTGGCCGGCGCGGGCATGCTCGCTGTGCCGGCCGGCGTGGTGGCAAAGCTCGAGCAGCAGCGCTGTGGCGAACTGCGCCACCGACATCGTTCCGTAGGTCGGAATGTTGCAAACGTCGATGCCCTTGTCCCGCGCGGCCCGAATGTCGACGACGTTGTAGCCGGTCGCCAATACACCGATGAAGCGGACGCGGGGGCAGGCGGCGATATGCTCGCGCGTGACCGGCGTCTTGTTGGTGAACACCGCCTCGGCGTCGCCGATCCGTTCCACGACGAGTTCCGGCGGCGTGCGCTCGAATACCGTCATCTCCCCTTGTTCCGCCAGCGCGTCCCAAGCCAGATCGCCAGGATTCAGCGTCGCCCCGTCCAAGACTACTATTTTCATACCGCCTCTCCCTGTTGATCAGCGCCTGTGAATCGTCGTGCTCACGTGTGCACTGATATTAGTGCACACGTGAGCACGATGTCAACGGTGCAAGATATAATTATTGGGTCCAATGGCTGAGGCATGGAGCGCCGGATAGTGAATCAGATGAGCGAACGAGCACTGAATGACGCCGACGAAACGGTAACCATCAAACGCTTGGCCCAGATCCTGGGTGTGGCGCACTCGACGGTGTCGCGCGCGCTCAACGGGCATCCGGCGATCAGCGAGGCGACGAAAAAACGCGTCGAGGAAGCCGCCGCCCGGTACGGCTACGTTCCCAGCGGCGCGGCGCGCATGCTGCGCAACGCGCGCAGCGGGGTCATCGGGCTGATCATTCCAGACATCCGCAACAGCTTTTATTCGACCGTAGCCAAGGCCATTGCCGACATGGCGGCCGAATCGTCCTGGCAAATGGAGGTAGCGGCC
Organism: Accumulibacter sp.; assembly: GCA_031274075.1. Lineage (GTDB taxonomy): Bacteria > Pseudomonadota > Gammaproteobacteria > Burkholderiales > Rhodocyclaceae > Propionivibrio. The sequence continues at coordinate 1,336 of JAISQQ010000099.1, read as the reverse complement.
ACCTGTCGCGCAGGATGCGATATGCGGGCCTCGGCCGAATCGTCCTGGCAAATGGTGGTGGCGACCACCGACGATCAACCCGAGCGCGAGCGCGAGGCGGTGAGAAGCCTGATGAAGGCGCGGGCCGAAAGCATCATCATCGCGCCGACCGCCGAGCCGTCGGCGGAAACGGTGAAGATGCTGAAACGCGTGTACACCTTGCAATTGCTGCGCCGCCACCCGAGTATTCGAGCGCCTTCGATCACCGTGGACGATCGCGCGGGAATCGGCATGGCGACGCGCCATTTGCTGGATCTGGGGCATCGGCGGATCGGCTATATCGGGCGGGAATCGAACGTCAGCACGGGCCTCGCCAGATTGCGGGGCTTCGTGGAGTGTTTCGACCTTCCGGACGACGCCCAGCAACGGCTCGTCCTGGTGCCGCGGCGGGCGGAATACGGCGCGTCGGCCTTGCGCAGCCTGCTGGCCCGCGCCAAACCACCGACCGCGATCGTTCTCGGCAGCCCCGAGTTCACCTCGGGCGTGCTCGAAGTCGCGGACGAAGACGCGCTGCGCATTCCGGAGGATTTGTCGCTGGTCTGCTATGGCGACTCGGTCTGGAACCGCTTCCTGCACGGCGGCTTGACCACGGTCAAACTGCCCGAGAAGGAAATCGCCAACAGTTGCGTCGAAATGCTGCGCAAACGGCTCGCCGCCTCCACGGACAAAACGGAGGAGTCCCGGCCGAACGACGAGACGAGCATTTGCTTCCAACCCTGGCTGGTGATCCGCCATTCCAGCCGGAAACTGTGATTGGGCGTACTGTCTCGAAGCACGCCGCGACCACGCCTGCTGCGCGGCGCGCTGGCAGTCGGGCGAGGAACAGAAGGCTTGGCCGGGAACTTGCGGACGCGGCTCGAAGGGCTTGCGGCAACAGGCGCAGTGTTTTGTCGTCGGGGTCTCCCTGCAAAAAGGCGCTGGAAACCGCGACGGAACGGGTTCCTGTTCATCGGTTATTATTGACATTTACCGATGTTATGGAACAGTATGCCCGACTATGGACACGACTGCCGACAAGCTGCTCGAACTGGTGCGCGCACAGGGACTGCTGCGCCCCAAGGCGCTGGCCCCGCTGGGCATCCCGCGGGTGGCCCTGACGCGGGCCGTGCGGCGCGGGCAACTGGAGCGCGTCGGGCGCGGGCTGTACGGCCTGACGGCGCGTCCGGTGTCGGCCCACAGCACGCTGGCCGAAGTTGCGCGGCGCGTCCCCAAGGGTGTGGTCTGCCTGCTGTCGGCGCTGCGTTTCCATGAGATGACGACGCAGGCTCCGTTCGAGGTGTGGCTGGCCATCGACAAC
>JAISQQ010000123.1 GCA_031274075.1 Accumulibacter sp. | reverse complement strand
GGGCCGTGCTTTCTCCCTGTCTTTTTGGCGAGGATTTCGCCTGGATCGCCGAAGGCCGGGACGTACCGGACGAAGTGGCGCTCCGGTGTCCGAGCCACGGCCTCGCGCGCGCGGTGATCTATGCCGTCATGGCCGAAGAGGCGGGCCAGCCGCTTCACCTCGGCGATACCTATTCGGAAGAAGCCGCGCGCGAGGTGCTGCGGCGCCTGCGCTTCGAGACGGGTTTTTACAGCCGCAGTTGGGAGATCAGCAGCGCCCACCTCTCCGAAGAGAGCCACGACTTCCTCGCCCAACGGGCGGACGGCGGGATTCCGGACGACTTGCTGTACGTCGCCTTCCGTATTCCGTACCGCCCGGCGATCGGCGTCCAGTTGATCGCCACGCCGTGGACGGATGCGAACCTGCTAAACCTCGTGGGCCTCACCGCCGCGCACTTGCACCGAAAACAGCGGCGGCGAGGCTTGCCGAAATCCCTCGTCGACGTGCTCCACCTAGCCGCCCAGGCCGACGTGCGCCTGCTGATCTTCGATGGCGACGCGCCGGTATTGGACGGACTGCCGCTGTTCGAGTGGTGATCCATTGCTTCGTGCCGGCGCCCTGATCCTTTTTCTCCTTTCCTCTGCCCTCCCGCCGGGAGGGCTTTTTTTTGCGGTGCGAACAATCGGGGACGCGCGGATTCCGTTTCCCGCGCCTTCCGCCGCGCTCGCCGCGCCATGCTGCGCGCAGGTTCGCCGGCGTCGCCGGCCCTCCAGGCCGCCGAGACCTTTGAGGCGGCGCCGCGCTCCGGCGCGCGGTCGTTTTTTTGTTCTTTCGCTGTCTTGTGTCTTTTCTCAACCCTCAAGGGACGAAGCGCCCTTGCGGGGCGTAAGTCTCTTGGTTTTTTCTAGGAGTCTTTCTTCATGGATACCCAAGCCATTCGCGCTCAGATGAACGACGCGATACCCGCCTCCGGGAACAAAACGTGGGGCTTTTGGGGCACGATGGGCGGGCACGCCTCGGTCGCGTGGCCGCTGGCCGTGCAAGCCGTTGCCGCCGCCACCGGCGAGAATTTCGACGCGGTTCGCGCCTTCCTCGACAGCCGGTATGGCCGCCACTTCGCGGATGAAGTTCACAACGGCCTGTTCGCAGGCTTTGCCCTGCCGGAGGCCATCGCCGCCGCCACGCGCAAGTGGATGGACCGGAAGATCAGCAGGCAGACGGAGTGGGAATACGGCATCCCTCGCGGGCTGTCTTACCTGACCGGCTTCGTGATTCATTGCGGCATCCTGCGGAAAGAAAAACCTGCCGGCCGATCCCGCCCGCGCCCTCCCTGAAATGACGAAGGCCACCCATCGGTAGCCTTTTTCATGTCCGCACACGGCAACCAATACGATTCGTTTTCCACTATTCAATACGGGCGCCGGCCGTTGCCGATTCTTTCTCGCGCTCACCCACAGGATATGCCACGCTGAAACCATGTTCCGCTGGCGCCCGCCAGCCACAGGCCCAGGCCGCCGAGACCTTCGAGGCGGCGGCGCGCTCCGGCGCGCGGTCTTTTTTTCGTTCTTTCGCTGTTTTGTGTCTTTTCTCAACCCTCAAGGGACGAAGCGCCCTTGCGGGGCGCAAGTCTCTTGGTTTTTTCAAGGAGTCTTTCTTCATGGATACCCAAGCCATTCGCGATCAAATGCCGGCACTGGTCCAAGGCCACGTGCCGTCCAATGCCCGGACTTTCGAGTGCCGCTTCTTCGACGGCCAGCCCAAGGTTTCGCCCTCGGGCTTTTTCGTCGATCCCCAGCCTTTCGAGGGCCAGGTTGTCGCCAGGACCGACGAGGCCATCGTCGTCAAGACGGGCCGTGCCCGGTTCGCGGTGCTCGACCGGACGCTGGTGACCGAAATCCCCGACGACGGCGCCAAGGTCCAGGTCGAACCCTACGCCCGCCGCCGTTTCGACGGCCTGCGCGCCGATACGCCCGAGGAATTCACCGAGTACACGTCCGACGGGCAGCCTTACACGATGCAGCGCTACATACTCGGTTCTGCCCCGGCGAAGCTGCCGATCCCGGAACCGCGTTGTCCCGAGTTGCGCGAGTTGATCGGGCAACTGGAAAACCTGCCCGCGCCCGACGGTTACCGGCGCGTCACGCATCTCCTGGTCGATGCCGGCGCAAGGGATTTTAGCTGCGTCGATCCCTTGCCCGAGGACATCCTCGCCACGCCGCCGGCGATCGCGTTCACCGTCGCCACGGCGAAGTTCGAGGGCCGCGTCAGCGTGCTCTACGACCGCGGCATGGACCTCTTCGCGGTGGAACTCTCCCGCGACGGGGAGATCGTCGAGCGGGTTCCCGATGTGGGCTTCGATGAGCTGGGGACGGTGCTGGAGCAGTTGATCGACGACGGTCGCTGGCGGCGCATCCGCGTGCACTGCCTGCCCGCCCGCAAGCGGGTCCGGCGCTAAAAACGCCACGCTTCCCGCCTTCGGGCGGGAAGTTTTTTTCTTTTCAACGAGAACCCGATCATGAACTCAACCCTGAACCCGACCCGGAACGAAGCCTCACGAGTCGACGCCCTCATCCGGCAACTCTATCAACTCAAAGAAGAACGGGCCGAAGCGCTCTATCAACCCGATCCCGAATACCTTGAGCACCTGGACGAACGCGCCGAGGCGCTCCGTTGCGCAATCGAGGAAGCCGGCGGCGTGATTCCCGACGCACTCCTCTGAACTTTCCTTCCCGCCCTCGCTTCCTCAAGGAAAGCGGGCGGGAGCCTTTGCCATTTCCCCCTGGGGATTCCAGGGGCGGGGTGATACGGGGCCGCAGGCCCGCCTCGACGTTTTACCGGGAGATTGTCATGCGCGATCCGTTTTCGATCGATTCCCCCAGCGCCATCAGTTTCAGCGGCGGACGCAGCAGCGCCTATCTGCTCTGGCGCGTGTTGCGGGCCAACGGCGGCCTGCCGTCCGACGCCGTGGTCTGCTTCGCCAATACCGGCAAGGAAGCCGAGGCCACCCTGCGCTTCGTGCGCGACTGCGCCGAACACTGGCGCGTGCCGATCCACTGGCTGGAATACCGT
>JAISQQ010000088.1 GCA_031274075.1 Accumulibacter sp. | reverse complement strand
TAGCTACTGCCCGCGCCACCTTGAACGAGCTTCAGGTGGAGCACCGCGACCTCAATCTTATCGTCGAACACCTCGCCGCCACGCCGCTGCCCAATCAGGACCAGTTGCTGATCCAGCGGCTAAAAAAGCGCAAGCTCGCGCTCAAGGACAAGATTTACCAGCTCGAAAAAATGCTCGTGCCGGATATTTCGGCTTAAACGACGCCTGCGGGCGTCGTTTGGAGGACAGAGGACTGAGGACAGAGGACAGTCCAGTTACCGGGCGCTTCGCGCCCGCAAGCATTACTGTCCTCTGTCTTCTGTCCTCTGAAAATCAAAGGAAGAGCCGGCCCACGCCCCAGCACAGCGCGCCGATCAGCGCGCTGCACGGGATGGTCAGCACCCAGGCCCAGACGATCGAGCCGGCGATTCCCCAGCGCACCGCGGACAGGCGTTTGGTCGCGCCGACGCCGACGATGGCGCCGGTGATGGTGTGGGTCGTCGATACCGGAATGCCGAGCGCGGTGGCGAAGAAGAGCGTGGCCGCGCCGCCGGTCTGCGCGCAGAACCCGCCGACCGGCTTCAATTTGGTTATTTTCTGTCCCATCAGCTTGATGATCCGCCAGCCGCCGAAAACGGTCCCCAGGCCGATCGCCGTGTAGCAGGAGGCGACGACCCAGTAGGGGACGTGCTCGCCGGCCTGCATCAGGCCGCTGGAGAGCAGCAGCATCCAGATGATGCCGATCGTCTTCTGCGCGTCGTTCCCGCCGTGTCCCAGGGCATACGCCGAGGCGGAAAACAGTTGCAGCAGGCGCGACCAGCGGTCGACGCGGCGCGGCGTGGCGTGGCGGAACAGCCAGGACATCAGGATCATCGTCAGCGCGCCGAGCACCATGCCGAGCAGCGGCGAGATGAGGATGAAGGCGATCACCTTGAGCACCCCGGAGGCGATCAGCGCCTGCGGGCCGACGTGCGCCAGCGCCGGCCCGATCAGGCCGCCGATCAGCGCGTGCGATGAAGACGACGGGATGCCGAAGTACCAGGTGATGACGTTCCAGGCGATGGCGCCGGCCAGCGCGCCGAAGATCACGTAGTAATCGATGGCGAAAGGCTCGATCGTGCCCTTGCCCACCGTCGCCGCCACCTTCAGCTCGAAGATGAAGATCGCCGCCACGTTGCACACGGCGGCCATGAGCACCGCCGTATGCGGTTTCATCACGCGCGTCGAGACCACCGTGGCGATCGCGTTGGCGGCGTCGTGGAAGCCGTTCATGAAGTCGAACGCCAGGGCCATGACCACGAGCAGCGCGATCACGCCCATGCCGATAGTTGCGTTGTCCATGCGCCTCGCCGGTCAGGAGTTTTCGATGACGATGCCTTCGATGATGTTTGCCACATCCTCGCAGCGGTCGGTCACGATTTCGAGCAGTTCGTAGATGGCCCGGTATTTGATCAGCTCGCGGACGTCGGGCTCTTCGCGGAACAGGCGCGACATCGCGCCGCGCATCTCCCGGTCGGCGACGGATTCGAGCTCGTCGATCTCGTGGCACAGCTTGAAGATCCGCGGGCCGTTGTCCATCGAGGTGAGCAGGCCGACGGCGGTGCGCACCCGCTCGGCGCACTGCTGGACGATCTCGCCCAGGCGGATCGCTTCCGGCGTGATGTGCCGGATGTTGTACAGCGTCACCGTATGCGCGGCGTCCTGCATCAGGTCGAGGATGTCGTCGAGACCGTTGATCAGTTGGTGGATTTCCTCGCGATCGATCGGCGTGATGAACGACTTGTGCAACTGGCGCATGGTCTCGTGGGTGATCTTGTCGCCCGCCTTCTCGGCCACGTCGATCTGGTTGCACTGCTTTTCCGCTTCCTCGCCAGAATCGTTGAACACGGCGAGCAGCCTGGCCAGCGCCTGGCTTCCCAGGATCACCTGCTCCGCGTGCGCGTTGAACAAATCGAAAAACTTCCCTTCATGGGGCATGAATCGCGAGAGCATGTCATCTTTTCGTCAGTGGGAAGGCGCGGATTATACCCCGCCGAAACCAGCGCGCCCGAGTCAGATGTCAGGGATCAGGGATCAGGAATCAGTTCAGTTACCGGGCGCTTCGCGCCCGCAAGAATTACCGATCCCCGGCACCTGACACGTAGGGCGGATGCCAATCCGCCGGTCGTAAACCTCCGGCGCGAAGCGCCGGTAACTTTTCTGATCCCTGATTCCTGACATCTGATCCCTGAACACCTGATCCCTGACACCTGGCACAAGCCGCTCAATTCAGCGCGGTCTGCATTTCACGCGCCCCGGCCTCGATCTCCGGCAGGAGATTCGAATACTTCTCGCGGAAAAGGGCGACGTCCTCTTCCTGGCGATCGAAATCCAGGTGCAGCCAGACGTAACAGCCGCCGGCCAGGAGGTTGGCGGTGTAGACGACGTCGGCCAGCGTCTTCGGCTCGTCGGGAACGGAACGCGGACGGTCATGATCGACGGACGCTTGCGCGATCTCCTGCGGCAAGCCCAGCGTTTCCAGCAGGGTCACGCCGATCGCCTCGTGCCACTGCGCGATGAGATGCCGGAGGGTGTCGGGCCGCTCGCGAAGCTCGTCGTACTGCGCCCCGCGGTACAACATGTAGAAAGCGCCCAGGTCATGCACCAGACCGGCCAGCAGCGCCTCCTCGGAGCGCACCTTGGCGACATGGAAATGCGACGCCAGCAGGCGCGCCGCCGCCGCGCTGTAAACGGAATGCTGCCAAAGACTTTGCGCCAGCTTGGAAAAGCCGACCATTTGCTTGGCGTGAAGAATCTCGCCCATGGCCACCGACATCGCCGTGGTGCGCACGATGTTCAGCCCCAGCCGGTGGATCGCCGACGGCAAATCGCGAACCGCCCCCTGCGCGCCGTAGGCCGACGAATTGGCCAAACGCACCAGTTTGGCGGCCACCAGCGGCTCGAGCTGGACGATCTGCGCGATACGCGCAAGGGTAATATTGGGGTTCTGCAATTCCTTGCGCAAACGCAGGATGGCGTCAAAACACGTCGGAAAAAGCACCTCGCCGGCAAGCTCGCGGGCGATGTCTTCAAGCATCTTGAACCGCTGCGCCGCGAGTTCCTCGCCAATCTTGTCCTTGCCCGTGCGTTGATCCATGGTTTCCAAATAGCGATTCCCCGAAGGCGCCAATGATAGCAGCCTGAGGGTGAATCAGGTATCAGGGATCAGGTATCAGGAATCAGGTGTCAGGTGTCAGGTGTCAGGTGGCAGGTGTCAGGTGGCAGGTGTCAGTTCAATCACCGGACGCTTCGCGCCCGCAAATATTACTGATCCCTGATACCTGATCCCTGATACCTGACCCCCCTTCACCCTCGCTTCACACAAATCCCGTTTTCCCTTCCCGGTCTGTTCACACGCGGCGGCCATGCTGGCGGCCTGGGTGGCGTGTGCCACTTCATTCGAGGAAACCAGGAGAAAGTGCTATGGAAAATCAAGACCCCGCGCAACGCGACGCGATGCGCTCGTTCAAGGAAACCGTCGTTCGCGCCCACTATGTGGGCAAACTCGTGGCGGTGGCGGCGCTGGCCGTGCTGCTGTTGATCCCGCTCGCCATGATCCGGGGCCAGATTACCCAGCGCGGCTGGCACCAGGCGCAGGTCGTCCGGGAAATCGCCAATACCGCCGCCGGCGGGCAAACCCTGACCGGGCCGGTACTGGCCATCCGCTACCGCACGAAAGCGCTTGGGGAGCGTCATCGCGACATGAACACGGGCGAGATCGTCGTCCGTCCCGCGTCGCGTGGAAGTGAAGGAGAAGGGGCCGCCATCGTCCCCGCCCAGACGCTGGCGATCCATGGACGCGCCGAGGTGGAGCAGCGCTACCGGGGCATCTACCCGGCGCGCCTCTTTCATCTCGATCTCACGGCCGAGGGCGTGTTCAGCCTGCCCGCCGGGCTGATCCAGGAGATGGCGGACAGCGACGAAGTCGTCGAGGCCCGCGCCGCGCTGCTGCTCGGCATCAGCGACCTGCGCGGCGTGGACGCCGATCCGGAAGTCCTCGTCGATCAGCGCCCGATGCGTTTCACCACGCCGAAGGACAAGCGCTTCGACAAACTCATGCCCGGCAGCCGGCTGGAGATCGATCTGGGCGCCTTGACTCCCGGCCAGGAGCGCAGCATCGCTTTCTCCATGCCCTTGAAACTCACCGGCACGGAAAGCCTGGCCATCGCGCCCACAGCGGAGAGCAACACCGTTCAAATCGAATCCAATTGGCCGCATCCGAGCTTCCAGGGCCGTTTCCTGCCGCGCGCGCGGCAGGTCACGCGGGGCGGCTTCAACGCGCAATGGGAAGTCTCCCAACTGGCGCGCGACCTGGAAAAATCGCTGAAGGCCGACAGCGGCGAAGTCCTGAGCGTCAATTTCATGGAGCCGGTCAATATCTACCTGCAATGCGAACGCGCGGTGAAATACGGCAGCCTGTTCATCGTGCTGACCTTCGCCGCCTTCTTCCTCGGCGAAATCCTGCGCCGCCGCCCGATGCACCTCATGCAATACCTGCTGGTGGGACTGGCGCTCGCCATTTTCTTCCTGCTGCTGGCCGCGCTTTCCGAGCACCTGCCGTTCCTGACGGCCTACCTCGTTTCCGCCGCGGCGTGCATCGGCCTGATCGCCGTCTACCTGGCGGGCGTGTTCGCCTCCTGGCGTCCGGGAGCCGTGTTCGGCAGCGGTCTCGCCGGGCTGTACGCGATGCTCTACGTCATCCTGCAACTGGAAGACAAGGCCCTGCTCATGGGCAGCCTGCTGCTCTTCGCCGTACTCGCCGCCATCATGCTGAGCACGCGCCAATTCGACTGGTACGCGCTTCAGGTGACAGGTGACAGGTAACGGGTGACAGGGGCAACGGGGGCAACGTATAGGTTGGCGGTGAGCGAAGCGAACCCCAACAAAAACCCGGATCAGGGAACAGGTGACAGGATTTTGCGGCGCGAAGCGCCGGTAATTCCTGCCACCTGCCACCTGCCACATGCCACCTGCCACCTGCCACCTGCCACCTGCCACCTGACACCTGGATCGATTCATGCCCGCTTCCGTTTTTTTCGCCGCATTTTCCATGCTGAGGACGGTTTCGTTTTTCGCCGTGTTCCACTTCGCGCCCATCGCGCTGGCTTTCATCGCGGCGTGCTACTTCAAGCATCCGCTGTTCTACTTCTGGCGCGGCGTGGAACTGCCGATCTTGCTCCTTGCCGGCAGCGGCGGCGCGTGCCTCGCCTTTCGCGCCTTGCGCGGCGCGAA